>CAYJHF010000107.1:0-7547 GCA_964369905.1 uncultured Mailhella sp.
CAATTCTGTTTCCATATATACAGATGGTGCATGCAGTGGAAATCCAGGAGCAGGAGGCTGGGGGGTGTTAATCATCGATAGCGATGGAATTGAAAGAGAATTTTCTGGATACGAAGAAAATACTACAAATAATCGAATGGAATTGATGGCAGCCATAATGTCTTTGGAAAATCTTGGTTCATGTGCATTATACGTAGATCTTTTCACTGATAGTAAATATGTTAAGGATGGCATTAGCAAATGGATTAATAATTGGATAAAAAACAATTGGAAAACTTCTGATAATAAACCAGTAAAAAACAAAGAGCTATGGGGACGATTGCTTGATGTTTCCAATAAATACAAAATATCTTGGCATTGGTTAAAAGGGCATGATGGAGATGCTAATAACGAAAGAGCAGATTTTTTAGCAAGAAATGCGATTAAAAGCGTGGGTTAGAAATACAAATCAATTTTATCATAGCGTAACTGGATATGGATCACGTAAAAGAGCAAATGAACTTGATATTTTGCTCGAATGGTTGTATATAAAAGCATATAAGATGTTTGTTTTAAGGGGAATATAACATGAGGGCAAAAGTAGCGAAAAAAGACATATTACCAGCTATAATGCATACAGTTAGCATAGCTGACAGAAAATCTGTTGTTCCTATTTTATTTGAAACTATTTTAAATAATGGGCTAAGTGTAATAGATGTTTAGTAAGCTCTTGAAGTATGGAAGGCAACAAAAAGACTGCCTAATTATATGTATGCTGATGAACTTGGAATTGAAAATGAAAATAAAGTAAAATCTTCTGAAAAGATAGGCAAAAGCCTATTTTTATTAGATGTTGAACAAAGGCTAAAAAAGAAAATTTCAAGAAATGTTTCTTTACGCGGTAATGAAGATAAAGGCAGTATAAAAATTTCTTATAAAAGCAATGAGGAATTACTTAACATTTTAGAATTGTTAGATTTATAGCACCTTGTTTCATAAGAAACCTTTGCACAGTTTACTGTGCTAAGATCTCATTTAAGGTAAATTTATGCAAGATATTTATAAGCAAATTGCAAAGTCCAAGGTATTAGTAATTGGTGATTCAATGCTTGACACTTATTATGAGGGAGATGCAGAGAGAATTTCTCCTGAAGCTCCAGTTCCTGTAATAAGGGTTGCAAGCACAAAATATTTGCTTGGCGGTGCTGCCAATGTGGCAAGAAATATAAGCAGTCTTGGCGGAAATGCTAAACTTATTAGTTTAGTTGGTAAGGATTTTGCTGCTAAAAAAATAAGAGAATTACTTATTAAATCAAATATTGAAATTTCTTTGATAGAAAGTCAGCATAGGCCAAGTACAGTAAAATCCAGAATTTTCGCCAGAAATCAACAAGTTTTAAGATTTGATGAAGAGCTTTGCCTTGAAATTCAAAAGAGTGAGAAAAAACAAGTTCTTGCAGAAATTGAGCAAAATTTAGAGGAAAACACTACTATTATTTTATCTGATTATGGCAAAGGTTTGATTTATAAAAATTTGATAAATGATATATATTTGCTTGCTAATGCCAAAAAAATTGAGAAACCAAAAATTCTTATAGATCCAAAACCAAATAATAAAAAGTTTTACTCAAACGCGTTTATATTAACTCCTAATACTAAAGAAACTGAAGAGTTATCAGGAATAAAAATTAAAAATAATGCTGATGTGGTAAGAGCTGGAAAAAGCCTTATTTCAAAATTAAGGGCAGAAAATTTATTGATAACCCTCGGAGCAAAAGGCATGGCCTTATTTGTTGGTAATGAAATTATCCATATAAAAAGCACAGCTAAACAAGTTTATGATGTAACAGGAGCAGGGGATACTGTAATTGCAACAATTGCTTCTTGCATAAATGTTAATTGTGACCTAAAAACTGCTTGTAAAATAGCCACTGTGGCCGCCGGCATAGTGGTTGAAAAGGTTGGTTCTGCTACAGCAAGTATAAAAGAGATAATAGAAGCTAATGATGAAATAAATCTTTCTGTAGAAGTTTGGAAATAGAAAAGCTTTGCATAAAAAGTTTTGCAAGGATATGTAAAATGCAAAAATGTGTTATAATAGCCAATTGTCAAGGTGAAATACTTAGCAAAACATTAAAGAAGCATATAGAATTTAATAATAATTGGGAAATTGAATATTTTGCTAATTTTATGGAACCTCAAATTGCTAATAGCACACTTGAAAGTTGTGATTTGTTAATATATCAACAGCTTGGTGAAAGTTTTGGTGATTTATCTGAAGCTTCCTTACTTGCAAAAATTGGTTCTCACACTAAAACACTTGTTTTGCCAAACCTTATGAATTTTCACCTTTGGCCTACTGCAAAATGGAATATTGAATATGGGCCAATTTGGATTGACACATATTTTGATGAAATAATAAGTCGGGAGTTAGGGCTTGAAGAATCTGTCTATGTAATTATGAAAACAGATTTTGCTAAAATTTTTGATTTAGAGCAAATGATGAAAAAATCATTACAAAGAGAATTTGAAAAAAATTATCCATGGCGCAAAGAAATTTTATCATTTATAGAAGAAAATTGGAAAAAATATCAAATATTTACAACACCAAGTCACCCTGCAAATGATTTAATTGAATTTCTTGCTAACTTAATTTTTAATGAATTGGGATATAAAAAATTAAAGTTTGATAAAAACTATGCTCTACTATGCGATAGAGGTTATTTCCTGCCAATTCACCCGTTTTTTATAAAATATTACAATTTAAAATGGATAAATGCAGATACAAAATTTCCTGTATTTAATAATACATTAACATACCTTGAATATGTAAGCACTTATGTGAAGGCAAAAAAGAATAAAGTTCCAATTTTTTACGCATTTAATATATGGGAAAAGAAAGAATAGAACTAAAAAGTCCACTCTGAAAAAGTCAATTTTTGACTTTTTTAGAAAGGCGCGTTGCCTCAAATTGCCACGTTGTGGACACCACAAGTAAATTGTGGCTCACTTTACAGCACGCAAAGCTGACGCTTTAGCTTACAGCTTTGATTAGTCTTTGCTGAAAATTATTTTTTTGCACCAAACTTTTGCAAGTAAATTGCACGTTCCGTGCTTATTTCTTGCAAAAGTTTTAGACTTATTTTAATAAAAAATTTTTTATCTATATAGTTATTATATTTTTCAGCATCGACTATCTACAATTCTAAAGGCATTTGAAAAATGGCTATAAAAAAGAGCGGTAATTTCTTACCGCTCTTTTTTTTATTTCCTAAAGGAAAAAATTAAGCACTTTCAAACAATCTGGTCATAACAAATTCACGATGCCCGAGAGCTTCAGCAGAAGTATTACGTCCATTAGCTGTACGAACTATCATGTCAAGCAATTTGTCGCCGGCTTGATCAAGGTTGATTTCTCTGGTGAGAAGACCTGAAACGTCAACGTCAAAGTGTTCTTCCATGGTACGAAGAGTACGAGGGTTAGAGCAAAGTTTGATTACAGGAACAATTGGGTTACCAACAACGTTTCCTTGTCCGGTAGGGAAGCAGTGCACAACAGCGCCGCCAGCAGCCATCAAGGTTACACATTCAGCAGCAGCAGAAGAGCTGTCCATGAACCAAAGACCTTTGCCGGATGGTTGTTCAGCCATTCCGAGAATACCGTCAACTTTACATTCTTTACCAATTTTTTGAATATTGCCAAGAGCTTTTTCTTCAATTGTGGTAAGACCGCCTTCAATATTACCCTTTGTTGGTTGGGAATCTGAAAGGTCAGAAGTTTTGTGATCGTCAATCATTTTAGCATAACGATCGAAAGTTGCTTGGAATTTTTCAGCCACAGCAGGAGTTGCACAACGAGCTTTAACGAGGTGTTCACCACCGGTAAGCTCAGAAGTTTCACCAAAGAATAAGGTATTGCCATTTTTCCAAAGTTTGTCAAAAGCATTACCAACAGTTGGGTTGGTTGCAATACCTGATGTTGTGTCAGACTCACCACATTTTGTGGAAATCCAAAGTTCGCTAAGATCACATTCTTCACGTTGCAATTCACTTGCCCAGTGAACAAATTCTTTTGCTTTACGGCTTGCATTAGCAACAGTGTTAATATCACCATTTTGCTCAATACCAAAACCTGCAACAGGTTTGCCGGTTTTAGCAATAGCTTCAACTATTTTATCTGTCCAGCCTTGTTCAATACCAATAACAACAACAGCGGCTACGTTAGGGTTACAGCCAGCACCAATAAGAGTGCGGAAGTGTAATTCCAAGTCTTCGCCAAATTGAAGACGTCCATAAGGGTGTTCAATGCAAAGTGTACCTTTAATGTTGTTTTCAACGCTTTTGCAAGCGGCCAAAGAAATATCGTCCAATGGAAGAATAATTACATGGTTACGTACACCAACACGTCCATTTTCACGTCTATAAGCTAAAATCTTTTGCATAGTTCCTACCACCTTTTGGTTTTTACGTTGTGAACGTGTAAATGTTCGCCTTTTTTGATTGGGGCAACAACTTTACCAATGTCAGTACCGTATTTGAATACAGTATCAGCAACTGCAAAATCTTTCAAAGCAAGCTTATGTCCGATTGGAATATCGTTAAGCACTTTAACAGTTATGGTTTGGTCTTCATGCATAATCCAACCGGTCAAATCTTGTCCGGCCTTTATACCCTCAACAACAACTACACCAACGCCGTCGCCGGCTTCGTGTACCAGAAAATCAATAGCCATGTTTTCCTCCATTTTAGGTTTTTAAATAAGCTATCTGTTAATATAAAATCCCTTGGGATTTCAAAGTAAACCTTTGCGCAATACGCCTAAGGTTAGTATTAGATTTTAAGGCTAAGATTTATATATTAAACTTTGCCATGTTTTGTTAGAATAACAAATTATGTTTGATTTTTTCAAGCATATAAACCAAATCTAAACTGAAAAACACTATATTATATCTTATATAAGACTGTCAAGATAATTTTTATTTTTTTGGGCTAAATTTTGAATTAAACCCTCAATTATTTGAAATTATATAGTTATTATTTTGTTATTGTAAAAAAAATCTTTATGACGAAAAACTGAAGCTATTGTTTACAGTTTTGACTTGCCTATGCTTCTAATTAGTCGATGTTGAAAAATATGATGACATATTGTTAATAAAAGTAAAGTGAGCCAAAAGAACACAAAAAAATCTGCAAGAAAATTGCTTGTTCCAAGCTTATTTCTTGCAGACTAATTGTGTTTTTTGAAAATTTTATTTCAAATAATAAATATTTTAAAATTTCCTATTTTTTGCTCAAATCCAAGTACCATGCACTGGTTTTCTCAAGTAATTTTAAGTTTCTTTCTGCCATGGCATAGGGATCATTTAAATACCCGTCCAATAAAACAGTATTTTCAAAAAGACTTTGGGTTAAATCCTTGAACAGCTCTGATGTTTTGTCATTTTTATAGATATCCAGCATGGAACGCAACAAGGCATGATCTTGGTTAACTTCCAAAATCTTTTTAGGAACTGAATCGTCTTTTTGGAATGAGCGCATAAGTTTTTCCATGCTTGAACTCATGCCGTCTTCTGTAGCCATACAAGATGCACTGCCACTTAGTCTTTCTGATTTTTTCACATCAAGCACTTTTTCACCCAAGATTTGGTGCATACAAATAAGCATTTCAGCAAAAAGAACAGAATCAGAGCCGTCCATGGGTGGTAAGTTGTTCTTAGCCTCTTCCACATCGGCAAATTCGTTTATATCCTCTGTTTTAGATTGCTCAATATTCTTGAATTGCAAATCTTTATATTTACCAATGGAGTCAAGGGCAATTTCGTCAACAGGTTCAAGTAAATATAATACTTCTATCCCTTTCTTGGTAAAGCGTTCAAGGTGAGGGTTTAGTCTGGCAGCTTCCTTGGAAGAAGCACTTACATACCAAATTTCTTTTTGTCCTTCCTTTATCCTTGAAACATAATCTTCAAGGCTGATAAGTTCATCATTATTGACTGAGGACACAAAGCGCATAAGGCTGGCAACTCTATCTCTAAAAATATAATCATTGAAAGCAAATTTAAAGTATTTACCGTGAATTTGCCAAAACTTATTATATTTTTCCTTGTCGTTTTGAGCCATTTTTTCTAGGTGCGACATAATCTGGCGGACAATGGTTTGGGAAATTTTACGCAAAACTATATTTTCCTGCAAGGTTTCCCTAGAAATATTTAGCGGTAAATCCTCTGTGTCCACCACGCCTTTCAAAAAAGCAAAATAGTTGGGAATTAAATCTTGGCAGTTTTTTTGGATTAATACCCTGCGAACATATAAATCAAGTCCCCAATTGTCCCTTTGTTCAAGGAAGAAATCATCAGCTTTTTGCGGAATAAAAATCAAGGTGTTGAATTGCACAGGTGCATCAATGGATAAATGGATTATATCAAAAGGTTTTTCATTATCATGGGTTAAGAATTTATAAAACTCTTCATATTGCTCAGCAGTTATGCTGAATTTTGGTTCACGCCAAAGGGCAGGTGTTGTATTAATTAATTTTCCGTTAAGATAGATAGAAAATGGCAGGAAGTTTGAATGACTTCTTATAATGTGTTCTAAGCGGAAATCCTCTAAAAATTCTTTAGCATCATCTTTTAAATGGGCTTTAATTATTGTTCCACGGCTTGGAACATCATCGGTTAAAGCTGTTAAACTATAGCTGTCATTACCTGTTGATTCCCATTTATAACCCTTAACTTCAGCCTCTTGATTTTTTTCAAGGGCTGCAGCTGAAATAACTTCAACTTTTTGTGCAACCATAAATACAGAATAAAAACCAATGCCAAAACGTCCTATGATTTGGGCAGCGTCAGCCTTAGTTTCTGCATCTTGCTTGGTTTCAACAATCTCTTCTTCTGCATAGGGATCAATTTCTTTGGCTTCAAATCCTGTGTTTTTATCCCCTATATCTTTTAAAAACTGCTCTGAGCCTGACTTGGCAATTGTTCCAAGGTTGTCTTGCATTTCTTGCTTTGTCATGCCTATGCCACTGTCACTAATGCTCAAAGTATTATTTTCTTTGTCCACATCAATTCTAATTTCAAGGGGCAAGTCGGGGTTAATTATTTGCTCACCTTTGCTTTGCATAAAGCGTAGTTTATCAAGAGCATCTGAAGCATTTGATAAAAGTTCACGCAAAAATATTTCCCTATTGGTATAAAGGGAATGGGTTAAAATATTTAAAACCTTATGGGTTTCTGCCTTAAAGCTGTGCTTTGATTTTGCAGCCATGTAAAATACTCCTTTAAAAAAATAATCGCTTTAAAAATAAGCTCTGTTTAAAGTTCGTCAAGACTTAAGCATTGACAGAATTATTTTCTCGAATTACTATTAATAAAACTACATTCAAAACAATTAGTTACCGAACTGAACAAAATGCTTTCATTCTTGCTTTTTACGCTTCAATCTTCCTATGCTCCAATGAAGTTTTTTAAAGTATTGAATTGCATCAAAACTCAATAACCCTTAGGAATTACAATGCAAATTTCAAAAGCCAGCTTATATTATTTGCGTATTCCATTAAAGTTTAGCTT
>CAYJHF010000108.1:0-7509 GCA_964369905.1 uncultured Mailhella sp.
ATGTAGGCCTTTCTTATGTTGGTATTTCTTTAGACGGGGGAGAGGAAATTCACGATATTTTCAGAGGTGTAAAAGGTTCTTATCAAAAGGCCCTGCAAGGCCTTGAATACTGTAAGGAAGAAGGTATAAAGGTTGGGCTTCGCTTTACCATTAATAAAACCAATGCCGCTGAAGTTCCTAAAATATTTAAGCTTATGAAAGAGCGTGATATTCCAAGGGTTTGCTTTTATCATTTAGTATATTCCGGACGTGGAAGTCATCTTATTAATGATGATTTAACCCATGCTGAAACCCGAGCTATGATGGATTTGATTTTAGATGAAACAAAAGCCCTCTATGATGCAGGTTATGAAAAAGAAGTTTTAACAGTTGATAATCATGCTGATGGCCCATATTTATGGTTTCGTTTGCAAAAAGAAGACCCAAAAAGAGCAGCTGAAGTATATGAATTATTACAGTTTAATGAAGGAAATAGCTCAGGGCGTGGAATAGGCTGTATTTCATGGAATGGCGATGTTAGCGCTGATCAATTCCTTAGGCATCACGTTTTTGGCAATGTGCTTGAGCGTCCTTTCTCTGAAATTTGGACTGATCCTAATATTGAATTATTACATAAATTTAAAGATAAAAAGCCCCATGTTAAAGGTCGCTGTGCCACTTGTCGCTTTTTAAGTATCTGTGGCGGTAATTTTAGAGCAAGAGCAGAAGCCATTTATGATGATATTTGGGCTGAAGATCCTGCTTGTTATCTTACTGCTGAAGAAATAAAGGCTTAATATTTATTTTACTTGTCAAAAAAGCCAAAAGCTCTGCACAATAATTTGGCAGAGCTTTTGACTTTAAAAGAAAGTATTTTTATTGCATAATGGCAGGGCAATCCATGATCCAGCTTAAATCTTGCATTTTTGAGCCTTGTTTTTTATTTATATAATTATGCTCTGAATTAATTGTATCAACATCTTTATCAGCTTTTAAATTATCTGCTACTAAGGTAACATTTTTTAGTTCTGCCAAAGCAAACTTTAAGGCTTTTTTGCGAATTATATATTCTGCATCTTGCCCCATGCTATAACCCAATGTCCAAGATAAATCTATTGGGAATAAGGCATATTCAGAATCTCTAATGGTTTCACTTCCGGCGACGTTCAAATTTTCTAAGTAATAATTTTGCATATAAACCTCCATTTACGGTTTAATATGCAGTTTTTGTTCCATTAATGATTTATATAATTATTTCTATATGTTTTAAAATAAGATAGGAAAAAAAGTCCAAGTGTAAAATATAGAATATTAATAAGAAACAAAATTTTGACTATATGACATGAGGAAGGTTTAGGTTTATAAAAAAATATAAAAAAGACTTCTGCCCAAAAAAATTTTCTATTTAAAAAATTAAACTAATTGAAATAGCATACTTATCTAAAGTATTGAAAATTTTTTATAAACCAACTAGCTCAAACTAGCTCCAGTTATTATAGTGAATTCTTTCTGTTTTATATTCATCTTTTTGTTTTGGTTGGGTTTTAGGGTAACCAATAGGTAAAAAAGCAAGGGGAGTTATATTTTCTGGTAGATTAAATTCTTTTTTAAATTGTGGAACTAAATTTTCATTGGGATAAACCCCTGTCCAAGTTGCTCCAAGACCAAGAGCATGAACAGCTAGCAAAATATTTGTAGTGGCAATGGATACATCAATAACTCCATAGCCTTTTTGACGTTTAATTTTTAAATCGTCAACACAAGTCAAAATTCCTATGGAAGCACTCTTTATCCACGCGGTATTCCTGATTTTTGCAATGGATTCAAGCTTAGATTTTTCATTTACAATGATAAATTCCCAAGGCTGTTCATTATAAGCACTTGGCGCAGCCATGGCTGCTCTCATTATTATCTCAATTTGTTCTGCTGTAACTTGTTGTTCGGTAAACGCTCGCACACTGCGTCTAGTCATAATAGCTTCAATAGCTTCCATTTTACTTTTTGTGCTAGCTAAGGCAATTGTTGGAGCGGATAAAATAGATGCACCTGCTAACATAACAGAATTTTTTATGAAATTTCTTCTTGAAAAATACATAATTATTCTCCTAAAATTTTTTTTCCAATAAAAAGTTGAAAAATTAGTATGTTATATAAACAATAATTATCTAAAAATAATATTT
Organism: uncultured Mailhella sp.; assembly: GCA_964369905.1. Classification (GTDB taxonomy): domain Bacteria; phylum Desulfobacterota; class Desulfovibrionia; order Desulfovibrionales; family Desulfovibrionaceae; genus Taurinivorans. The sequence continues at coordinate 2,160 of CAYJHF010000108.1, forward strand.
ATGCTAAGAAACAATAGGTATTCCAACACAAAATTTTTAATTTTACTTCTTGAATTAAAAAGATGCTATTTTAAAAAAATAGAAAAAGCAAACAATAAATTCTAATAGCAAGTGATATTGCAAAAAATATACTATAATTTGCCTGCTAAGATGAAGAAACTTTTATAAAAATTACACAGTCAGAAGTAATTTTTAATTATCTTTGGAAATAGTCAGAAAAACAGAAATCACAAGTCCAAGGCAGGCCATTACAACGGTGGAGTTAATTGTTTCATTGGCAAATTGCCAACCTAAATAAACTGCAATAACCGGAGTTACATATTCGTATGAAATTGCTACAATGGGGCGTGCATTAACAAGTAACCACAAATAAGTTAAAAATCCCAAAAGGGCTGGAAAAAAAGTTGCAATTAAAAAAATTGTAATTGCTTCACTACTAAAAGCAGCTTGAGTTAATGTTTCTCCCATGACTAAGCCAAAGACAATAGTTTCAACTCCTCCGGTTAGCATTAAAAGTCCGGCAGAAAGAAAGAAGGGTAAGCTTGTTTGAAAGGATTTTTTTCTGGATAAAAGAGAACCACAAACCCAACCACAAGCTGATAAGAAAATCATAAATAAACCAAAGAAACTTGCTTCTCCATGATTGCTTTGGTGTATTTTAATCCACAAAATCATGGCAAAACCCAAAATTAATCCTAAAAATTGAATTTTGCTTGGTTTTGCCTCCCCGGCAAAAAGCCAGCCACCAAGTAGAAGCATAATTGGTGTTGCACCATATACAATAGCTGCAGTTCCTGAGGGTACACTCTTTTGCCCTATGGATAAAAAGGCACTGCCCATTACAACTAAAAATATACCTAAAATAGAAGCTCTTTTAATCTCAAACCAAGTAATATTAAAAACTTCTTTTTTAAAATAAGCAAAAACCAAGAGACTTAGACCGGCTAGGCTCATTCTAAAACCGGAAAATAAAATAGGAGGAAGGTAATCTAAGCCCATTTTTAAAAGTAAATATGAAGAACCCCATGAGGCATATAAAATAAATAAGCAACAGGTTATAAATATAAAATTTTTATTTACAAATGGAATTTTCATAAATGCTCCTTCAGGGCGGTTTTATCCACATAAATGAAAAATTGCAAGTAAATAAATATTCAATTAATTCAGGTGATAATAAAAAAAATTTATAGCATAAAAAAATTACAAAACAATTCCCTTCCATTTTGTGGAGGCATAGTCAAGTTCTTTTAGCCAGTCCTTGGTTTGATTGTCTTTTGAAGTAAAATAAAGGCTCCATTCTGTCATGGCTAGTGGAAGCACTTCTGCAAATTTCATATTTTTAATTTCATGGATTAATCTTTGTTTTAATCCTTGAGCACTAATTATTTCTATGCTGCCTGCCGGAAAAAGTTTTTTTTCAATCTGTGCTTGAACTGTAAAAGCTCCTGTGGCAAAAGCATTGAATTTAGGGAGGGCAGGCGTATTATGGTATTCAACCAATTTTAGAGCATCAATTGCAGCGCTTAACATTTTAGGCAAATATTCTGACATATAAAGACCACCATAACACCATAAATTGTGTTCAAGATGTAGGCTTATAAAGGAAGTAAGTAGGGTAGGAATTAATTGCTTATTCTCAAGGGCAGTGATTAAGCTTTTGGCTTCAAATGAAACAGAAAAATCTTTATATGAAAGTCTTAATGGGTTTTGGCGAAGACTTAGAGGAATACGTCTACCATTTTGATCCTTAGTCCAGAAAAAAATGGAACCATCGTTTCCGCAACGATCAAGTTCTTTACCCTCAATGGCATTTTTGCTAAAACAACCTCTTTCATTAACCAGACTGTTAAATAAACTATTTCTGGCTTTTTCATTGAAAAAAATTGTTGAGAGCAAACTGTTTTCACGGCTTAAATCATCTTGAATTAATTTGCCTGTTATTTCCTCCAAATCAAGATAAATCAAGTCTAGGTTTTTGTGATCTGGGTATATTAATTTAAATAGCTTATTATTGATGTGCATAAATTGTAAATTCAAACTTGGAAGTTCTAAGCACTCAGGTTGCATTATAATCGAGTTGACAATTTGGTGCATTATTTCCCACTCGTCAGGTAGATAAATATTTTTATTCCATTTACTTATAGAAGTTAAAAGCATTTCTTTGGTAAATCTTGGTGCAGAGTAAACCATAGTATTTTGATAGGAGCTTGGAAAGAGGGGAGCATGGTTTTTTTGACCATTTTCAAGGCGACGAGCCGGCATGAATCCCCGTGGATAGCTATAACTTTGCAAGGGGATAGATGTACAAGCTAAGATGGGTATTACCCCAATTTCTTTGTTTTTATTTTCAACTTCCAATATTTCATTTAAGCCAAAAAAATGTATTATTTGTACTTGTTCGGCCATACATTCTATGCCAAGATGGTGTAAGCATAATATTCTTGAGGATTTTTTTAAATTGCTAATTACTTGGGTGGCCGTTCTAATTCCAAGAATTGGGGAAATATAGTTTTTAATGATTTCTTGACATTTTTCAGAAATTGCAAAGTCTGTATTTTTGACAAATTCTAAGCTAATTTCTTGAATGGTTTTATTACTCCAGGCCTTAAGTAGACTTTTGGAGTGTGGCAATTCAAGAAAAAAATCTTTATAGATTTTTTGTTTTAAAATATCAGACATTTAGCAACCTATATGCTTATAAGTTATAGTCAATTTTTTGAGGCCTTGCACTAAATAAGAGTAAAAAAGTCATAATTCCAAAAATAACTGCAAGCATCTGCAATGAATTGGTAGCTCCCCAGATGGAAATTGCCAATCCAAGCCCAATGGGGCCAAGAACTTGCCCCAACCTTTCAGCAATATTGTAAATACTAATGGTGCGTTCAGAGCCAATAATAGCACTTGCCTTTAGTTCAAGTGCATAAGCGCCTTGCGCACTATAAGTTATGGCATTACAGCAACCAAGTAAGGTTACAGATAAAATTGCCATGGCCATTCCATCAGAAATACTTAGAATTGCTACAGAAGTAGCCGCCAAAAATCCGGCCAAACATAACCAATAGGCTTTTCTATTTGCCTGCTTTGAAATATCAACAGCATTATTGGATTTATCTATATATTTTGCTAAAATTGGCCCAAGGTAAACAATCATTAGTGAGAAAAACATGGACACTCTGCCAATACCTGCCGGGCTTACACCGGCAGCATTTAATGAAACAGGAATATAAAACTGGAAAAGGCAAACTGTAATTAATGCACAGGGCATAATATGTAAAAAAAGTAAGCTGGCCATGCGCAAATTAGTGCAGAATTTAAATATTTTCCAGACTAGGCTTTGATTTTCTGAAAATTGATTTATATTTTTATAACTATTTGTATTTTCAAAGGTATTTTCTGAAAGTAAAACTAAGTTACTTTCTTTTGGCAATAAAAATAATAAGCTGAAAAATGTGATAAACATAAGTGTGCCGGCGGTGAAAAAGACAGCTGAATAGTTTAGTCTGTCAGCAATTAGACCGCCAAAGGCACTGCCACAAAGAATACCTGCGCAAAGTCCTGCCACCATAAAGGCAATATTTGTTGTACGGTTTTGAGCAGATGATTTTGAAATTACAAAAAGTTGAGCCGCTAAATTAATACTGCCATAACCTAAACCTGCAACACAACGAGCCAAAATAAATGTAATTGGATAAGTGGCAATAGCGCTTAGGAATGCTCCAACACCAACAAATAAGCAACCCCAAATCAATAAAGGACGCCAACCAATTCTGTGAGAAATAAAACCGCCAATCATTATGGCAAAACCAACACAAAACATTTCAACAGAAACAGGAAGTCCTATGCTAATGTCTTCGGAAAGCCCGAAAACTGTTGGTGAAATTTCTGCCATTTGCAGTGGTATAAAGGAAATTGATAAGGAAATTGCAAACATACATATAAATATAATGGGGCGTATTATGACAACTTTATCAAATATACTGCCTATTGATTGATGCAATTTATTATGATCTTCCTTTAATAAAACTATATTTAAAAACTCCATTAACATTATAAAGGTAATCACCATAACTGTTATAATATCTAGAAAAATTTCCAATAAAGTTTCAAAAATGGTGGAGCTAGAAACAAAAATTGTTATGGAACTATCAACATCATCTTGTGAATTTTTCCAAAAAATTTGTCCTGTTAATTCATTTGGTTGTAGTATAGTTCCTTCTGAGGCAATTAAATCATTTACTGTTTCCATTGAGTAATATGGTTCTCTTATGGTTATTCCTTCTACCCATAGAAAGTTCTCTTGAATATTTTGGAAATACTGTTTTATGTCGGCAACAAAACTTAATGGAATATCAAGATCTTGAATTTTTTTAATATCATCGGCTATTTCTTGACTTAGTTTTGTGGCCATGGAAGAAATACTATTGACTTGCATATTTTTAATTGGTTCGTATAGAGTAAAAATAAAAAATATTTGAGCAATTATAAAAGGTAGCAATAAAAATGAATATAAAAACACTTTACGTTTTGGGTGATTTTGAATTTTTTCTGAATTTATAAAAAGTTGAGAGAGAAAAATTAATAAAAGCAAAAAACCAAGACTAATTGTAAGTAGGTAAAACAAATTGTCATTAAGTAAATTTTCAAGAGCTTGTATAAAATTGGAACTATTAGTGCCTTGTAAAACATAGCCTACCGGAAGACTATCCTTATTATTCCCAAAAATTTCTGACATAAGCCAAGTTGTATCGCCCTCGGAAAAGCTAATTAAATTACCATGTAACAAATTATTTTTTTGTGGAATATGAATAGAGTTTTGCTCATAATTATATTTCGCAATAATTTGTTTTTGCTTGTCTAGAATAATAATACGATAAGAACCCGAATTGTTTTGATGATTTATAATTTCTTGCTCAAGTCCGTTTATTCTGTCCGGTTCTATTCCAAACTTGGCATAACGAGACAACTTTTTACTAAAACTTTCACAGGAAACGGCTGCAACTGAGAGGGAAATTTCATAGTATTGTTTGTATAGGGCAGATAAGACAAGAGCACTAAATAAAGCAAGCGTAATTAGATAAGCTAAAACACTTCCAATGGTCAGAAAGTAGCTTTGATTTTTTTTAGGCTTTGTCATATTAAAACTTTATAATTTATTGAATTTCATTGTATTTATATATTTCTTTGTAAATATTGTCCACTGCAGCCAATATTTCAAAACTTGGATTCCAGCCAATTAGCATGGCCATTTTCAAATTTATAGATAAACCCAATGGGCCTTCAAATTTTTGGCTTAAATCTCTTGGTTTCGCTCCGGCAATAATTTTAGCTATGGTTTGTGCTCCGTGCATTC
>CAYJHF010000109.1:0-7490 GCA_964369905.1 uncultured Mailhella sp.
GATGCTTCAAAATCTTTTTTTAATTCAAAATCTGCAAGAAAATTGCTTGTTCCAAGCTTATTTCTTGCAGATTTTTGTGTTCTCTTGGTTAATTTTGTTTTTATTAACAATATGCAATCATATTTTTTATCTTCGATTATTTATTACTTGACAAGCTCCATTAATTAACCTATTAATATATTAACTGACGCGTCAGTTGAAAGTTCAAATAATTACTTCAGTTGTAATTTTTTATAAATTTATGTTATGGAGATTGAGTTTGTATGTAATTATTTGAAGTAAATGGTTTAGGTAGAGTGGAAACTTTTAATTTATTTTGTAATACATACAAATAAAATTTTATTAAAGAGAGAATTTTATAATATGTCTGACTCAGAAAAAATTACTAGTTCCGATATGGTTTATGATTATCTTATGGAAAAAATGCACCATGGCGATTTATTTCCCGGCAATAGTCTTGATTTAAAAAAAATCCGCCAAGATTTAGGAATTAGCAGTACGCCCCTAAGTAATGCATTAATTAGAATGGAGGCTGAAGGTTTTGTAACAATTTACCCAAGAAGTAAGGTTGTTGTAAACAGACTAGAAAAAAAAGACTTTAACTTATTATATAGCGTTATTGGAGCAATTGAATATACATTAATAGCTGAGAGTCTTGATAAATATACAGCTGAAAGCATAAATTATTTACGCGAACTCAATGATAAAATGAAGGAAAATATTGCTCAGTCAAATTTGATTGAATATGATAAAAACCATTATGAATTTCATGCAGTTTTTATCAGACATAATCCAAATATTTTTGCAAAAAGGATTATAGAGCCGATCAAATCAAGGTTTTGGGATTTTCCCAAGCAGAATTTTTCTGTAAAATGGTATGAACAGGCGATTGATGAGCATTATATTATTATTGATGCCATAAAAAACAAAAGTGTTGACGAAGTTGCAGTGGCCATAAAGGATCTTCACTGGAACTATGAAAGAAACAAAGATTTTATTAAAAAAGAATATCGTTTGGAGGATTAAAATGATTGATGCAATAATTTTTCACAATGCAAAAATTATAGATGGAACTAAACAAGATTGTCCCTTTGACAGCTTATTGGTTTTGGGTAAAAAAATTGCTAAAATAGGAAGTTTGGCTGATTGTAAAAATGTAGCTCCTGAAAATGTTAAACTTATTGACTGCGAACAAAACACACTTATGCCAGGTTTTATTGATGCCCATAACCACATGACCTTGCTTGGTGCTGCCTTAAGAGCTCCAAAGTTCCACTACCCTGCTGTTTCTTGCATTGAAGATGTGGTTGGAGTTGTGAAAAATGCTGTTGCTGCTCGTAAAAAAGGTGAATGGATTAGAGGTTGGGGTCTTGATTACGGTAAATTTCCAAACGCTAAAGCTCCCACTCGTTTTGACTTAGATGCTGTTTCTCCAGATAACCCTGTAGCCATTGTTCACTATACTGGGCACTATGTGCTTGTGAACACAAAAGCATTAGAAATGGCAGGGGTAGATGATAGTATTAAAGATCCTGAAGGTGGAGCTTTTATCAGAGATGAACAAGGTAGGCTAACAGGTCTAGCTTGTGATGCAGCCCAGCAGCTGGTAGTTCCCACAGATGTTGATGTACAACATCATGGCCCTGATATTGGATATGTTACACCTATTGATGAACTTGTTGATGATATTGAATACTCATGTAAGGCTATGCTGGCTGTTGGTATTACATCTGTTTGTGATCCACAAGTGACAACCAGAGAAATGACAGGCCTAGTAAGAGCAAATAAAACAGGTAAATTATCAGTTAGAACTCAAGGTATGTTTTTATCTAACCACCTTAATGCCCAGTTGGAATTAGGCTTTTTTGAAGAAATGGGTAATCAATTTTTAACCTTCGGCCCTATTAAATATTATATGGACGGAACTTTGGTTGGCGGTTCAGCAGCTTTTAAAGAAGCCCATCACAATAGCGGCAAAGAAGGCCCTTGTGGTTCATTTTATTGGGAAACCATTGAAGATATGTATGAATCATTAAAATTGACCCACTCAAAAGGTTTACAATTTGGTGTACATACTCAAGGTGATAATGCCCATGAAGTTTTATTTGATATTATGGGAAAAATTTTGACAGAAATGCCAAGAGAAGATCATAGACATAGAATTGAACACAGTGGCTATCCTGTGCCTGAGCAAATCAAACTTATGGCTAAATATCAAATGATTCCAATTACTCAACCTGGGCAACTTTTTGAAGCAGGCAATAATCTTTTAGATAATTATGGCGAAAAAAGAGCGCAAAATATCTATCCTCTTCGTTCTTTCTTGGACAATGGAATACCTGCTGTTATAAGTTCTGATGCCTTTGTTCAATCATATAATCCCATGAGCACAATCAAGGGAGCTGTTGAAAGAAAATCATCATTTGGACAAGATATGGGGCAAGCGCAACGTATTAGCATGAAGGAAGCTATTATTTGTCACACTTATAATGCAGCTTACAGTATGTTCTGGGAAGATAAGGTAGGCTCTTTAGAAGTTGGAAAACTGGCTGACATTGTTCTTTTAGGTTGTGACATAATGGAAGTTAAGCCCGAAGATCTTCTTGATGTTAAAGTTAAAATAACCATGGTCAATGGTAAAATTGAGTATCAAGCGTAATTGTGATGGTACTCTTTAGTAAATAGGCAATATTTCAGTTAACACTTTAACAATTATGTTTTAAAAGGAAAAATCATGAAAAAACTATTTAAAACAATGCTTTTTGGACTACTTGGAACAGCTTTATTGGCTCAAAACGTAAGCGCAGCCGAGTACAATCTTAAATTACAAACTTATTATCCTGCTTCAATGCTATATGGTTTAAATAACTATGTGAAAAATATTGAAGAAATGAGCAATGGCAGAGTAAAAATTCAAGTTTTTACAGGTGGTGAACTTGTTACTTCTTCAAATATCCTAAAATCAGTAAAATCAGGAATGATTGACATGGGCCAAGGTATGGGACATCACTTTACAGAAATGAAAGTGGGAACTTTAGAGTCCGGCCTTCCTCTTTCTTGGATGAGCCCAATGGAAGCTCAAATCATTTATGAGCACAGAGGACTTAAACAAATTTTAGAAAAAGAATATGAAAAAGCTGGTGTTGTTTACCTTGGACCAACCAGAGCAGCTCCTTATAATATTTTGACTAAAACCCCTGTTAGTACCCTTGACGAACTTCGTAAACTAAAAGTTAGAGCTGTGGGCGCAACTGCTAAAATGTTAAATATTCTTGGTGTAGCCACTGTAAACCTTCCAACTGAAGATATTTATATGGCTCTTACCACAGGACAAATTGACGGCGTTATTTATGGTAATGCTTCTGACTACAAACAAACCAAGTTTTATGAAGCTGCCAAATATTTAAATGTAACTCCGCTTATTGATCCTATTACCGACACTTTAATTATCAATAAAAGAGTTTGGGACTCTTTTCCAAGTGACATTCAAGCAATTTTCCGTGTTGCATCTGACAGATTTACTCAAGACTATTTGACTTGGGGTGAAAATGACAGCTTGAAAGTTATTGATGAAATTTTCAAAGGCAATACAACAACTTTTTCTGAAGCTGATCAAAGAGAGCTACTAAAAGCTGCAACTCAAATTTGGGATGAAGAAGCAAAACGCTCACCTGAATTTGCACAAGGCGTAGAAATCTTAAAACAATTTGCAAGAGAAAAAGGCAGACTATAATCTAGTCTGAACAAAATCTATAAAAACTGCCGTATATAAACTAATATTTATATTACGGCAGTTTTTTTAAGATAAATTTATTAGGAGTTTATATGCTATTTAAAAATCTCCTGTCCAAAATCGTTTTGATTATTGACAAAACCAATTCAGCAGTAACTGCCTGTACCATGTGGTTAATTATACCTTTAATTTTTGTTATGCTCTATGAAGTTGTTATGCGCTATGTTTTTCATAAGCCAAGCCTTTGGGGAGCTGATATGAGCATAATGATTTTTGGTGCTTATATGGTTTATGCAGGTCCTTGTTCAGTTTATGAAAAGGTTCAAGTTGGAGTTGATATTTTTTCTTCCCGTTGGTCACCTCGCACTCAAGCCATAGTAAGTTGTCTTACTTATATTTTTACTGCTGTTTTCTTCATAGCAGTTATTAGATTAACTTGGATTTATGGTTCTGAGTCATGGCAAATGAAAGAGATTTCATCATCAGCTTGGGGACAGCCAATTTATCACTGGAAAATGCTAGTTCCCTTCGCCATAGGTTTGACATTTCTCCAAACTTTTGCTGAATTTTTACGCAATCTTTATCATGCAGTTACAGGAGAAGATTTATGATGGATGCATATTCAATTACGGCAATAATGTTCTTATCCATGCTCCTTTTAATGAGCACAGGATTGCCCATAGTATATTGCTTGGGTTCAGTGGGAACATTAGCTGCCATTTTTCTTTGGGGTGTTCACTCCTTAGATGTTGTTTATTTTGCCGTAACCGACTTGATGAATAATGTGGTACTTAGTGCTGTTCCTCTATTTATTTTTATGGGTTTTATTTTACACGAATCAAAGATTGGGCGAGATTTATTTGACACAGTTTACTTATGTTCAGGCCGAGTAAGAGGAGCTCTTGGCATGGGCACAATGCTTTTATGTGCCTTAATGGCAGCCATGCTTGGAGTTAGCTCTGCTACAATTTTATCTATGGGTGTTATTGCTGTTCCTGCCATGCTACAAAAAAAGTATAAAAAATCATTGGCTGTAGGCATAGTTCAAGCCGGAGGAGCCCTAGGTTTTCTTATTCCACCTAGTATGATGATGGTTATGTATGCTTTTGTCAGCGGAGTTTCTGTAGGACGACTTTTTGCAGGCGGAATTATTCCAGGCTTGATTTTGACCATGTTTTATTTAGTTTTTATTGCTGCCTATGCTTGGTTTAAGCCTGAAGTTGCACCTGCTTTAAATCCTGATGAAGTTGAGTGTACACCTGGAGCAAAACTAAAAGCTCTAAAAGAACTTATCTTACCTCTTCTTTTAATTTTCTCCATTTTAGGCAGTATTTTTCTTGGCATTACTTCACCAACTGAAGCCGCCGCTATTGGAGCTGCAGGCGCTATGGTTTGTGCGGCTGTAAAAGGGCGCTTAAGCATAAAAATGGTAAAAGCTGCCTGTTTACAAACCTTTGCCATTTCAGGTTTTGCAGCTTATTTGATTATAGCAGCCCTAATTTTCAGTAAGGTTTATACAGGTCTTGGCGCAACTGTCATGATTAAAAATTTAGTTTTAAGTGTTGATCCAAATCCCATTGTGGTTATTGCCATTATTCAATTATCATTCTTTATTCTTGGTATGTTTATGGACGACATTGCAATTTTATTTATGTGTATGCCCATCTATGTTCCAATTATTGTAGGACTTGGTTTTGACCCTGTTTGGTTTGGGATTTTATTTGTTGTAAATATGCAAATGGCTTATATAACACCACCATACGGATTAAATTTATTCTATATGCGAGCGGTTGCACCAAAGGAAGTAACTCTAAAAGATATTTATTGGGGAGCAGTTCCATTTATTGCCATGCAAGCTTTATTACTAATAATTTTAATGTTCTTCCCGAACATAGTATTGTGGCTACCTGACATGATTTTTAACTAATACACTTATTTTAAAGCATTACTTTTTTCTAGGAAAAGCCTAAGCTATATCGCAATCTTCTAAAAATATATTATTGTCTTTAGAAGATTGCAGTATATACGCTAATAAATAAATTATAACTATTGTTTCAAAATTTGGAGTTTGTAATGAATCAATATAAAGAAGATGCAAAAAAATGGATTGAAGAAAATGAAAAAAATATTTCCGATTGGCATCAAATCATTTGGGAATATGCTGAGCCTGTTTGGCGTGAATATAAATCAGCCGCATGGTATGTGAATTTTTTGCGTGAAAATGGTTTTACTGTAGAAGAAGGCAGTGGTGATATGCCAACAGCCTTTGCCGCCTACTGGAGAAATGGTGAGGGTGGCCCCACCATAGGAACCTATGCTGAATACGATGCCGTTCCCGAACAATCCCAACAACAAGTTCCCTATAAAAGCCCAAGGGAAAATCTCAACCCTTATGCGGCAGGGCATACAGATCCACATTCTGCCCTTGGAATTGGAGCTTTAGCAGGAGTTTTGGCAGCCAAGAGTGCCATGGAAAAACACAATATTTCAGGTTGTATTCAGTTTATGGGAGAGCCGGCTGAAAAGGTTTGTGGTTCAAAACCCATTCACGCAGCCAGAGGTTATTATGACAAGGCAGATGCCTTTATTAGTTTTCACCCTGCCTATCGCATAGATCATTGCAATAGTGTTAACTGGGATATTCAGTGTGGGGCAAGCTATGGGAAAGTATTTACTTTTGAATGTAAAAACCCAGAAACTTGGGGCGAATGCACAGATAGAGTATTAATGCCAATCCAAGTTCAAACAGCCAGAGCTCCCGGGGCAGTTGATGCTGTTTGCTTAATGTATACTACAAGTCGCTATACCTATGCTTCAATGCTTCCAAGAAATAGCGGTTGGTACATCAGTGAATCAATTATGGTGGGCGGACAAGCCACAGCAGATCACATGGCACCTCGTCTAAGTCAAATTTATTATTGCTGGCGCTCCCCTACCATTGAAATGCAAGAAAGAATTAACGAAGTTTTGGAAAGCAATGCCAAACACGTTGCCGCCATAACTCATTGCGAGTATACAAGCACTTGGGTGCAAAAAAACAGACCCGGTATTACAAATCACGTTATGTGTGACTTAACTTATAAGAATTTAGAACTTGCAGGTGCTCCTCAATTTGGTGAGGAAGCCAAGGCTTTTGGGCGGGAAATAGTTAAAAATTTAGGCTATAGACCCAAGGAAGACCCATTTATGCCGGAATGTTCAACTCTGCATCACCCTCTTGAGGTTGATAAACTATATAAGAAAAATCTACCACCATGGCAAAAAAATACCATGTCTGATGATTATACAGAATACACATGGCACGCACCAACCTCAAGATTATTGGTTGGGCGTTGTATGATTGACCGTGTGGACGAGAGCCAAAAACACGTTTACCCCATGTGGGCATGGAATGCCCTTGGTGGAAAAAGAGAATGTATTGACCCAACAATCTTTACGGCTGGTAAAACCATTGCTTATACCATTCTTGATTTAATGACTTCTAAAGAAATTTTGGCTAAAGCCAAAGCAGAATTTAATGAAAGAACAGGCGGTGGCATAGGCGGAACAAAATGGCTACCACCACTCATGGATAAAAATCAAAAACCACCATTTGATTTTAGATGGCCTGAATATATAACCACAGAAAGAGCGGAAAACGATTGGGGGATTCCATACAACCCTGAATAAAGAAATATAGCTTTTTCATTTTTCGAGCGGGGGAAAACCAAACCCTTGAAAAGGCTAGGTTTTCCCCCTCTCGAGCTCTCCCCCTTTC
>CAYJHF010000110.1:0-7457 GCA_964369905.1 uncultured Mailhella sp.
TTTAACAGCTCAAAATCCTTTCTTACTATATTTTAAGAAAAAATTTAGAAAGTAAGGTTCAGAAAGTTAAATTTTAAAAATACCTCCATACTATTTTCATCTTTTGCCAGTTGTCATAATATTTTTCAAAATCGACTACTTAGTTCACGCTGAAAATACTTTTTTAACATAAAATCTGCAAGAAAACTGCACTCACAGTGCTTATTTCTTGCAGATTTTTCTGTGCCTTTGTTAATATTTATTAACAATAAGTTATTGTATTAGTCAACATTGGCTACTTATTTGAAATACGCTGAAAACCGTCCCATTGAATAGGAACATCAGGCAACTTAGGTAAGAGCTTTAACCACTTATGTGAGTCTAAATGCTCTTGGTTTTGTTGTAGTTCGCGACTATGCTCAAGGATAGGTGGAACTATTTCATAAATATCGCCTGTTACTTCTTCCAAAATACCGCCATTAGTTGCTAAAGCTGCAAGTTGCACTGCTTTTGAGCTATACTCATAAGAAGACATTAAAGTATTTAACGCCTTGGTTGGGTTGTGAAAACCAACACTGTTTTCTGCTGAAATATAATCCCAGAAGAATTGTCCCTTACGTGTTAGCTCAATGGCTTGCGCAAGTAAATTTTCATAATCAGCATTTCTTATACCTGTGTAATTTCTTGCTAAACGCACAGCTTCGTGAGCGCGAACACTTTCTTCTTGAGCTTTGAGCAATTGATCAAAGGTTTTCTTTTGAGTGTCCTCAACACGCGCTTTTAAATAAGTGGCTGTTTTATCTGTGTGGCATTGACGGCAAGCACTAAGGTTAGGATCTTTTAAAGGAGATGTCCACCAGTGACTTGAAATCTTCTTGCCTTCTATTTTTTCATAGGGCATATGACAATCTGCACAGGAAACACCTGCTGCACCATGTACACCATTTATCCAAGTTTCATACTCAGGATGCTGAGCTTTAATAATTGGTACACCTGAAGCTGCATGAACAAAGTCCGCAAATTGTCCATTATTTGGGCCGTGGCTCTTGTAATACTCGTACATATCTTCAGGATCATAACCATTAGCCCACGGGAATACAGGCTTTGCTGCCACTCCATTGCTTGGGTGAGTGAAGTAATATTCCACATGGCACTGGGCGCAAGCTAAAGAGCGTTGCTCATTGCGAGATAGTTGTTCAAACTCTTGTCCATTCATGGCTAACTGTTCTTTTAGCGGTACTGAATAGAGTTCAAGAGCCATGTTTGAAGTATTGTGACAGGTTGCACAAGAAACTGATTGTTCAGGGGACTGTAGCTTATCACGGAAAAAGTTTGCATCCATTTTCCAGAAATCGTCGCCATATTCTTCAATAAATTCTTCTACCATTGGGGTTTTACAGTTCCAACAAGTTCCCGGCAAATCACCTTTTCCATCTACTTTATAGCGATTAATACGGTCAATGTAGGCAACATCTTCAAGAGCAAATGTATGCCCACGAGCTTCGTTATACTCATACATAAAAGGATAGCCTAACCATAAATTTTTCAGGTATGGCTGAGCGTGTTTATATCCTTTTGGCAAGGGGTTTACATTATCATTTTTTCTGTAATGAACAGAACCTTTGTACTCTGTCATTATACTATGTTCATTATTTTTTAAATAGCTATCATAATGCAGAGGAAACTTTTCAGCTAATGGAGCATTTTCCATTACATTTGAAGCAAGTCCTGTTTCAAAAATAGGAGTTTTTAAACTAGTTTCTGTGTCATCACACCCGACAATGCCTAATACAAAAATAAGGCATATCATCCGTAAAAATAATTTTTTATTTTTATTCATCAGCAACCATCCTTACGCTTATAGGCTTCTTGCTTTGATGGGCCATACCCTTGTGACAATCTACACAGTAAGGTTTCACAGCCATCACATCCACATTTACATTGGTTGTAATATGACATCGTATGCAATTATCATTCACAACATTCTTTGTTTCCAGCATAGTTTGTAATGGAACATCATTTCCCCTCATGTTTGACATCACATCACGAAAGCCTTCCTTTATTTTAAAAGGTATTTTCGCAACAAGATTGTAAGGTGCATGACATTCATTGCAGGTTAAATTTGCGTGTGGAGATTGTATTTGGGTTAATGCTGCTTCGTTCATAACATGGCACGAAGAGCAAAAAGGCCTTGAATCCGTGTAACGCATTGCTGCACTTGATGTTCCAATCAACATTATACCAAAAACAGTTCCCACAAGAAGCCACTTGAGCCATGAACCACATTTTTTGCTCATGTTTCCTCCTCTACTTATAGGTTCTCAGCAAAACCCATTGTAAAAAATAAAAATTTTTTACAAATAGCACCAATATAAAAAGATAGATTATACGTAACTTAAAATAATTTTTATTGCAAGTTAAAATTTTAATTTTGATAAGCAGTTTATATTAATTTATCAAAGAAATTAAAGACTACCATGTTTAAATATTTGAATGAATATATAAAATTCTTTACTTTTTTTTCATATTATTGTACATTGTTCAAGAAGTTTAACTTATTTGTAAATAAATTTTGCATAGGCTTGGGATTTGCAGAAATTACGATTTAGGTTCAACTGGGGGATTACTTATGAAATATGAAGATTTTGCTAAACTTGCCGTGGATAATAATGATTTCATATCTTACGTTGTTGACCTTGAAACAAACGAAATTTTATATATTAACGAAGCTGCAAAAAATGCTTTTCAGATTTCAAGTGAAGAAGATTTAATTGGTAAAAACTGCCATGATTTTCTTGCTACGAAAAACACTTCCCTCCTATTTTGTGAAAGTCCTGATACTGCGCCAGACAAAAAAATCCGCCATGAAGTTTTAAACCATTCAGATAATCGTCATTATTCCATTATTGAAAGCATTATTGAAATAGAAGGTAGGAGGGCAAAGCTAATTTTTGGCTATGATTCCTCAAACCAAAAGAAAGAATTTAATAATCTTGCAGAAAAACTTTTATATGAAGAAACCTTATTAAAGTGTATTAATACATTAAAAGATGAACGAGATATTGATGAGGCCATTCAAGACCTTTTGTCTATTGTTGGTGAATTTTATGAAGCAGACAGGGCTTATATTTTTGAATTTGACTATTTAAAAAACCTTGCCACAAATACTTATGAATGGAGTGCAAGCGAAGAACTTGCTAAGATAAAAACCGATCCAATTCTTAATATGGGAGAGTTAATTCCTATTTTTGAAAGCTTTGAGGAGCACAGTCAGTTTATTGTTTCAGATATTTACAGGGAACTTGATCATAGTTGTAATCTGTTTAGACTATTGCACAGAAAGAATGTTAAATCCACACTATTAACCCCATTTATAGCAGGGCAAAGCCTTAGCTCATTTATTGGAGTTGATAATCCTAAAAAAATAGGTAATCATCTAAATTTATTGCGTTCAGTTGTTATTTTTGTGGCTGACGACATAAAAAAACGCAAGCTATTAAAAAAATTAGAATATCTATCCTATACTGATGTTTTAACCGGACTGCACAATAGAAATAGATACTTAAAATTATTGGAAGAAATTGAAACTGATGAACTTAGCTCCCTTGGTTATATTCATGCCACAATTAATGGTTTAAAAAAATTGAATGAACTATATGGTGATCATTATGGCGACAAAATTCTAAAAAAAGTTGCCGATATACTTTCAAACCATATAGACGGTAAACTTTTTAGGCTTTCAGGCGATGAGTTTGTGGCCATTTGTCAAAATATCTCCAAGCAAGATTTTGATAAATTAATCTCAACTTTGCGTAAAAAATCCACTGCAAACCAACAGTTTTCTTTTTCCATTGGCGGAGTTTGGCAAGATAGAAAAATTGATATTCGCCAAGGCTTATCTCAAGCGGGCGATATAATGTTTGCCGAAAAGCAAAATTATTATAAAGAGAAAGAAAGTGGGACAGTGCAAACCAGAGCAAATGCCATTGAAATTTTGCTCAAAGAAATACGCTCCAATGCTTTTACTGTTTATTTTCAGCCAAAGGTTGCTTTGGCCACCGGAAAAATTGTAGAGGCTGAAGCACTAATTAGAAAAACCGGTGATAATGGCAAAATTATTCCTCCCGATCGCTTTATTCCAATTTATGAAAATGAAGGAACCATAAGACACCTTGATTTTTTTGTGCTTGAAGAAGTTTGTATTTTTTTACAAAAGTTAATAAAAAATAATTTGGGCTTGAAAATTGCCGTGAATTTTTCAAGGGTTACTTTTATTGCTTATGATTTAGTCAGTGAAATTATTAATATTTGTGCTAAATATGAAATTCCACATAAATATATAAAAATAGAAATTACTGAAAGCATTGATAAAATGAATCATGAATTTTTTAATATCAAGCTAAATGCCATTAAAAGTGCCGGCTTTGATGTTTCCCTTGACGACTTTGGAGCAAAGCATTCAAACCTACTTATGCTAACATCTTCAGAATTTAGTGAAGTGAAAATTGATAAAAGCCTGATTGATAATATTGTTATAAGTAAACAAAACCGTATTGTAGTCAGGAATATAATTAATACAATAAAAGAACTGGGCACGTCAGAATGTTTGGCTGAAGGCATAGAAAATATTGAGCAAAGAAATATGCTACTTGATTTTGGTTGCAAATACGGACAGGGTTATTATTTTTATCGCCCCATGACTATGGACCACTTTTTAGATGCTTATGCTTTCTCGGTTGATATACCGGACACTGAATATGGCCATGCAAAATCCTCAAAAATTGACAGCATTGATATTCCACATCAAGCCATACTTTCAATTATAAATACCATGCCACTTAGTATGAGTTTATGGGACAAACAAAACAAAAATATTTTTTGCAATAAGCATATGACAAACTTATTAGGTTTGTCTAGTGTGGCAGAATATCAGAAAGAAACACAACAATTTTCTCCAAAACTACAGCCAGACGGAAGAACTTCAGACCAAGCAGGCTTTGCCTTCATGGAAGAGGCTCGCACCAATGGTTATGCCAAGCAACATTGGCTATTCCTAAACAAAAATAAAGAAGATGTTCCCACAGAAATTTCATTATACAGACTTGATGTGGATCCGGAATATGGTGAGGAACTCATTGTTGCATTTGTAAGAGATTTAAGACCTCAGCTGGCTATAAATGAAGAGAGTAGAAATAATAATTATATATTTTATGAAGAATACAAAGAAAGTTCGGACTACTTCTTTAATGAAATAACCAATAAAAGATTATTTGAAACCATTACCGAACTTTCGGCAGAATGGTTTTGGGTTTATAATAATAAAACAGAGAAAATTCAATTCTTTGGTAAGGGCAGAGAAATTCTAGCCTTACCTTCCAATAAAATTCCTTTCCCGGGTCATGTGCTTGACGTAGTCTATGAAAAAGACTTACCTGCCTTTTTAGAATTTGCCGAAGCCATGAAGGGAGGTATTGTAAAGCCAACAGAAGCAAGGTTTATTTTACCAAACGGTAAAATTCGCTATTTTAATATTATATATAAAGTTATTTACGATCACAATCATAAGCCAATTTTTTCCATAGGTAAAACCTATGATATTGAAGAAAATAAATCACTTATGCTTGTTTCGCAAAAAGACTTACTCACAAATTCATATAATAAAATTACCACCGAAAACCTAATTAGTGAAATTCTTGAAAAGAGTGACCATTTAAATCATGTAATGTTTATTATTGATATAGACGATTTTAAGGGCATTAACGATAATCTAGGACATCATTTTGGCGATTTAGTGTTGGCAGAGCTTGGCAAAAATCTCAATACTTGTTTTAGAGAGGGTGATATAATTGGCAGGATTGGTGGCGATGAATTTGTCGTATTTGTGCAAAATATTTCAGATCAAGAAGCTATTGTTGCCAAAGCAAAAGCAATAATAAATGCCTTTAATGAAAGTAGCTTTGAAGGCTATGGTAAATTTCGAGTTTCCGGCAGTGTTGGCATTGCTCAATATCCTCTGCACGGTAAAAACTATGAAGAATTATATATAAATGCTGATAAGGCTCTTTATGATTCAAAACTAAAAGGCAAAAATTGTTATAACTTCTACAGCCCAAAATTAGAGGATTGATTAGTTCACGCTGAAAAACACAGTTTTTGCATTTTGCAGAAAAGCACATTGCCTCCAAGTGCTTTTGTCTTGATAGTGTTCTAAGGCAAATAGAGTTCTGCAACAGAGTCTTTAAGCAATTGAATAATACCTAAGCCTTGAGGACAAATATTTTCGCACTTTTTACACTCAATGCAATCACTTGATTTTTGCCCGACCGGTAAATTTTTATAGTGCCTCTTTGTCAGTTCATCGCTTGGTGTTCTGCGTATGGAATTTACCAAGGATAAGATATAAGGAATATTGATGGCCTTTGGGCAGCCTTTTACACAATACTCACATCTTGTACAGGGGATTTGATTTGAATTGTATAATATTTCATTGGCTTTTATTATTGCTTCTTTTTCCGCTGGGTTTATGGGAGTAAAGTTTTTAAATGTGTTTAAATTATCTTGTAATTGCTCCATATTGGACATACCGCTAAGCACAGTTAAAACTCCATCTAAGGAAGCGGCAAAACGTAAAGCAAGTGAAGCAAATGATTGATTTGGAATTACTTTCCTTAGCTCCATTGCAATTTCTGGAATAGGATTAGCCAAAATACCGCCTTTAACCGGCTCCATCACAATAATTGGAATGTTTCTCTCAGATAAAATTTTATATAATTCACCGGAGTAAGCACAAGTGCTTTCCCAGTCTGCATAGTTGAGCTGAATTTGTACAAATTCAATATCCTTTTGCTCATCTAAGATACGGCGTAAGAGTGTGGGATTGCCATGGAATGAAAAGCCAATATGTCCAATTACATTTTCTTTTTTCTTTTGCCTTAGAAAATCTAAAAAGCCCATGTTAAGATTGGCCTCGTAGCCTGCATCTGTTCTCAAGGCGTGCATAAGGTAAAAATCTATATAATCTACCCCAAGCCTTTCAAGTTGGTTATCAAAGGCTTTTACGGCTTCCTCATGGGTTTTTATACCTGAATTAATTAAATTTATTTTAGTAGCCAGTTTATAGCTTTGTCTTGGAAATCTTTCCACCAAGGCTTTTTTGGTAGCTTCCTCTGAACCTGGATAAAGCAAGGCGGTGTCAAAATAGTTATAGCCGGCAGCCATATAGGCATCAACCATAGTTTTTACTTGCTCAATATCAATTATTTCACCATTCTTAGGCAAACGCATGAGCCCAAAACCTAATTTTGGAATGTCAACAAAACTATTCATAATTTTTACTCTACTCAAGAAAACTGTTTACTTAATCGATGCTGAAAAATATAATAACTACCTATAAATAAAAAGTTTTATATTAAAAGTTTGGTGCAAAAAAGAATTTTCAGCAGAGGCTAAACAAAGCTGTAAGCTAAAGCGTCAGCTTT
>CAYJHF010000111.1:0-232 GCA_964369905.1 uncultured Mailhella sp.
AACAGGCTCTTTTGTTTCACGATCTTTAACAAGTTCCATACCGCAAAATAGTCCAACACCACGCACATCACCAACAAAAGAATATTTTTCTTTGAGTTCATTCATGCGAGACATGAAGTATGCACCCATTTTAGCTGTATTTTCAATAAGATTTTCTTTTTCTATGATTTCAATATTGGCAAGGGCTGCAGCAGGGCCGGCAGTGCAACCACCAAAGGTGGAAATGTCACGG
>CAYJHF010000111.1:242-7399 GCA_964369905.1 uncultured Mailhella sp.
GTTCTGCCAAGACCACAAACAACTTCGTCTAAAATGAGAAGTAAGTTATATTTTTTACAAATAGCTTGTACTTTTTGTAAATAATCTTTTGGAGGCTCAAGCACGCCACCACCGGCTGTAATAGGTTCAACAATAACAGCACCAAAAGCATCGCCGCCACCATTGGCTACAATTGTTTCTTCCAATTGATTAGCAAAAAGTTCACCAAGTTTTGGATCATCACAAGCCAAACCAAATGGGTTACGGTAAGGATTTGCAGCAGGGAACTCAACAAAACCAGGAGTATATGGGCCATATTGCATTCTACGTTCTTCTTGTCCGCAGGAAGAAAGAGTTGTAATTGTTGTACCGTGGTAATCACGAGCACGATATAAAATACCTGATTTTTTTCCATTGTATTTGAATTGAGAAATCTGGCGAACAATTTTGTAAGCTTTTTCATTGGCTTCTGAGCCTGAATTTGAAAGATAAACACGGCTCATGCCAGGCATTTTTTCAATAAGCTTTTCAGAAAATTTAATGGCAGGAATATTGCCAAAAGTATTGGCAAAATAGCAAAGCTTCATTAGTTGTTCGGAAACAGCGTCAACGATTTCTTTGCGGCCATATCCGACATTAACAGTCCACACTCCGCCAGAAACAGCGTCAAGGTAAGTCTTGCCGTTAATATCAGTAACGTGCATTCCTTTACCTTCAACAAAAACTAGGGGATCACTGTTTTCAAAACCCTTGTGTTGGGTTAGATGGTGCCAAACGTGTTTTTTATCAAGATCAACAATTTTTTTTGCATCTACAGACATATAGACCTCCGTAAAAAGGGTAAAATATTAAAAAAGCCCGTAAGCTTTTTATGGCTTACGGGCAATAAAATCTTAGAGTATTTCGCTAAGAGCGTGGAAGTCATAACCAAAAGCGTCTGCAACACCTTTGTAGTAAACTTTTCCGCCATGAGTGTTAATACCAAGAGCAAGACCTGCATCGTCTTGGCAAGCTTTCTTCCAACCTTTGTTAGCAAGAGCAACCATGTATCTCATGGTAGCATTTGTCAAAGCATAGGTTGAGGTGCGAGCAACAGCACCAGGCATATTGCCAACACAATAGT
Source organism: uncultured Mailhella sp. (assembly GCA_964369905.1). Classification (GTDB taxonomy): domain Bacteria; phylum Desulfobacterota; class Desulfovibrionia; order Desulfovibrionales; family Desulfovibrionaceae; genus Taurinivorans. Next base: position 1,345 of record CAYJHF010000111.1, read on the forward strand.
GTACAACATCATGCAAGATGAAAGTTGGGTTGTCGTGGTAGGTTGCACCGTGTTTTGCACAAGTTTCAACTGAACCACCTTGGTCAATAGCTACGTCAACAATTACTGAACCTTTTTTCATGGTTTTTACCATTTCTTCAGTAACAAGCTGAGGTGTTTTTGCACCTGGGATAAGAACTGAACCAACAACAACATCAGCATCTTTTACATATTGAGCAATGTTGAGGCTGTTGGAGAACATGGTTTGCATTTTGTTGCCAAAAACATCATCAATATAACGAAGACGTTCAATATTGTTGTCAAGAATAGTTACGCGAGCGCCCATTCCAATAGCCATTCTGGCTGCAGCAATACCAACAATACCAGCACCAACTACTACAACGTGAGCAGCAGGAGTTCCGGCAACGCCACCGAGCAACATGGCCATTCCGCCTTCTTTCTTGGTGAGGAATTGAGCAGCAACTTGAGTTGCCATACGTCCTGCAACTTCTGACATAGGAGCAAGAAGTGGAAGTGAACGGTTTGGAAGCTCAACAGTTTCATAAGCAATACCGATAACTTTTTTATCAATAAGAGCCTTAGTAAGTTTTGGCTCAGCAGCAAGGTGAAGGTAGGTGTAGAGAACTAAACCTTCGCGGAAGTATTCATATTCTGGTTCAAGTGGTTCTTTTACTTTAACAACCATATCGCCTGACCAAGCTTCTTTTGCAGTTGCAACAATTTTAGCTCCGGCAGCAACATAATCTTCATCATTAATTCCAATACCTGCGCCGGCATTGGTTTCAACCATTACTTGATGTCCACCATCTACAAGGGCTTTAACGCCGGCTGGGGTGATACCTACACGAAACTCAAGGGTTTTAATCTCTTTTGGAACGCCTACTAGCATTGGCATACTCCTTAAAATGTATTTGTTTAAAAGGTTAATATTAATTTACAGATTTATCTCTGTTCAATTTAATTCTCTATTAGCAAATCTTGTTCCAAAACTCACAATTTTTAAATTTTTTTTCTTATGAACTTGAAAAGTAAGCTAATTTTTTTTGTGATATTATAATTTTAAGTTAACCTTATGTAAGTAATATGGAAAAAGCATTAAAATAATGCAAAAATAACTCACTAATTCACGCTGAAAAAGTCAATTTTTGACTTTTTCAGAAAGGCACGTTGCCTTCAAGTGCCACGTTGTGGACGCCACAAGTAAATTGTGGCTCACTTTACGGCACGCAAAGCTGACGCCTTAGCTTACAGCTTTAGATAGCCGATGCTTCAAAATCTTTTTTAAAGTCAAAACCTGCAAGAAAATTGCTTGTTCCAAGCTTATTTCTTACAGGTTTTTTTGTGCTTTTTGGCTAATTTTACTTTTATTAACAGTATGCCATCACATTTTTCAGCATCGACTCACTAGTATTTAGCTTATGTCATAATTGGCATTGTGAGGACGAAGCCCTTTAAAGGCTGAGGGCGTGGCAATCTTGTCGCTTTGGCAGATCATTGTGTCCTAATTTTATACTGCTCTCAATCTACAATTTTAATTCCCAATGCTTTGGCTTTACGTACCACAGTGGATTGACTAATTCCAAGCTTTTCTGCAGCCTTATAGGTGCTTCCATTTTGCACCAAAGCCTCTTTAATCATTTTGCGTTCTAGTTCTGCAACTGCCTCATTTAAATCTTTATCTAAAAAATCAAACTGTGGGCTTACTTTGCTTTCATCATTTGAATTATTAGATTTTTCATTAATATAAGGTTGCACATCTTCAACTCTGATTATACTGCTTTCTGACATGGCCACCAAGTATTCAACTGCTCCGCGCAACTCTCTAACATTTCCTTGCCAATTATGGTTTTCAAGAGAAAGCAAGGCTTTTTTATGAAAGTTTTTGACTGTGCCAAGGCGTCTGCAAGCATCAGCTAAAAAAGCATTAGCTAAAAGTGGCACATCTTCAAGGCGTTCTCTAAGTGGTGGAATTGAAACATTTAAAACATTTAGCCTATAAAATAAGTCTTTTCTGAATTCTCCTGTTTTCACAAGTTCATCAAGGGGTCTGTTGGTGGCTGCAATAATTCTTACATTAACATTAATAGATGTATTGCCCCCAACTTTGTGAAAGCTGTAATTATCCAAAACGTGCAAAAGTTTAGCCTGAATTCCAAGGGGTAGTTCTCCTATTTCGTCAAGCAGTAAAGTTCCACCATCAGCCAATTCAAAATAACCTTTTTTACCGCTTTGATCTGCACCGGTAAATGCCCCTTTTTCATAGCCAAATAACTCTGAATCAATTAATGACTCAGCAATGGCCGCACAATTTATGGCAATATATGGCTTATTTTTGCGATCGCTATTTTCATGAATATAACCAGCCGCCATACTTTTTCCTGTGCCTGTTTCGCCCATTAGTAATACACAAGACTGCGATTTAGCAACTTTTTTTAAGCTTTTTAGGCAATTTTGAAATATAGGGGAGCTACCTAGCAAAGAGGAGTCTTTACCAATTTTTTCCAATTGATCCTTGTATTTCATGGCCACAAGTTCAGCCTTAGCTAGCTTTTCTTGTAGGTTTTCAAGTTCGGTTAAATCCCTTATGGAGGCCACAACTCTATGCACATTGCCCTTTTCATTTAAAATGGGTGAGCTGGTATTTAGGCAACGCTTTCCATTAAGATAATCGTCAAATTGAGTAACTGTTTTTTTCTGCTTAAGAGCATCTAAAGTAACGCAACTGGTAAATTTTCCTTCCATCATAGGTACAGTAACGTGCTTACCTACCACATCTTTAGGGCTTATTCCGGCAATTCTTTTGAGGGCTTTATTGGCGTGTAGAGTAATTCCATTTCCGTCAATAATCCAAACGCCATCGTGTATGGAATCTAGAATGATTTCAAACTCATGTAAGAGCAATTCATAGCGTTCACCTTGCTGATAGGGAACTTCACACCAAAAAAATAAATTATATATTTCAGTTAATTCTTGCACAAGATCCATATTTTGTAAATTTTTCTTAAAGCATTGAAATGTTCTTTCAGAAAGGGTAAAGGTTCTATCTTCACCATCTGGGGGAATATTTAAAATAAAATCCGTATAACTAACCCCTTTTTGGGCTAAGAGTTTCGGTAAGGTTTTACCAATTAGATCATTTTCAGCACAAGCGAAAAAAGCTGCAACCTTTTGATTACAAAACTCAATTTTACCTTGTTTTCCTGATAAAATGCAGGCATAAAAATTACTAGGTAAGAAATCTAAAATTTTTTTGAAATTGTCTATCAAAGAGTTTATTGGCATAATCCCTCATTCTAATTATTTGAAATAATATACTTAAATAAAATCAAGTCTTTATTGCATTAGATTGGCTTTGCTTCAACACAAACCGAGTCTATTTTGCATTATTTGTTAAAATTTGGCAAGAAAAAATATATTATGTCAAAATTCATTTGTTTTTACCATATCATATCATGTTATTTTTTTAAAAAAATAATTTAACAATTTGAAGCAATACATTTTGTATAGTAATTGGCAACTTTTCCATAGAACAATTTTAATAAAATAGAGAAAATCTTAAAGTTGGCAATTTAATCTTGACTATTTATTTATTTTAAATTAGCATAATATTTGTGGTAAATGTATTATTTTTAGTTATATGTTTGCCAAGAAAAATTCTAAGTAAACTTTGTAAAAAAAACTTAGGGAAAAACTTAACTTTAATTTGCCTAGAACTCAAAAAAACTAAGGGCATATAAAGCCAAATATGAGTGAGTTGAATTTGCATTATTAAGGTTGTCTTTTGGAACTAGTACAAGTTTTTCTAATGATTTTACTAGACTTTTTTACATCGGCACATTTTGTGCAGATTAGACTAAAAAGGTCATTCCTCTTTTTTGGAGGAATTTTGTGATATTAGCATTTGGCTAATATATAATTTTAACATATATATAATTTTGGAGGATAATCATGCCTAAAATGACTCCCAGTGAAGCTATGGCAGAAGTGCTTGTACAAGAAGGTGTAAAACACGTTAGCGGTATTATGGGTTCCGCATTCATGGACATTCTTGACTTGTTCCCTGCAGCTGGCATCGACTTTATTTCTGTTCGTCACGAACAAACCGCAGGACACATGGAAGACGCTTATTGCCGTATTACCGGAACAGCAGGTGTTGTTATTGGACAAAATGGCCCTGGCGTTACCAACTATGTAACTGCAGTTGCTACAGCTAACATGGCTCACACTCCAATGATCGTTATCTCTCCTTCTGCCGGAACCAATTCTATTGGTTGGGACGGCTTCCAAGAGTGCGATACTTGGAATCTTTTCAAACCCATTACCAAAGCTTCTATTCGTGTTCCTCACCCAAAACGTATGGGTGACATTATGCGTACAGCTTTCCGTACAGCTTATGCTCAACGTGGTCCAGTTCTTGTTGACGTTCCTCGTGACTATTTCTACGGAGAACTTGAAGAAGAAATTCTAAAACCATCTCAATATCGTGTTGCTCCAGGCGGAATTGGCAACCCAGCAATGTTTGCTGATGCTGTTGAAGTAATCAAAGGCGCTAAAAATTTAGTTATCGTTGCCGGACGTGGTGTAGTTGACTCTGATGCTGTTGCCACTGTTCAAGCAATGGCTAAATGGCTTGGTGTTCCTGTTGCTACTACCTATATGCACAACGACGCATATCCATATAATGACCCATTCTGGACCGGTCCTATCGGTTACATGGGTTCAAAAGCAGCTATGAACATCTTGAAAGATGCTGATGTTATTCTTGCTATCGGAACTCGTTTGTCCTATTTTGGAACTCTTCCACAATACGACATCAACTACTTCCCAAAAACTGCGAAGATTGTTCAAATCGACATCAACCCACAACACATTGCTAAAACTCACCCAGTTGCAGTTGGTCTTTGTGCTGATGCTAAAGATGCTTCTGAAGAATTGTTCAAACGTTTACGTGAAGCAGTTCCTGCTAAAACCGATGCTCAACTTGAGCCAGTATATAGCTTGGTTAAAGGTGAACTTGAAAAATGGTATGCAGAAATTAGTGAAATTGCTAGTGAACCTTGTGGCGAACGTGATGGCTGGAAACTTATGCACCCACGTAAAGCTCTTGAAGTTGTTGGTGAGTTCGTAACTGACCACAATGCTTTTGCTACAACTGACATTGGTAATACTTCTTCAACTGCAAACAGCTACCTTCGTTTCAACAACCCACGCAAACACATTGCTACCTTAACTTTTGGTAACACTGGTTTTGCTTACCAAGCAGCTCTTGGTGCACAACTTGCTTGCAAAGAACACGGCATTGAAGAAGATACCGTTGTTTCTGTTGCCGGTGACGGTGCATGGGGCATGAGCCTTTTTGAAGTACCAACTGCAGTTCAATACGACTTGCCAGTTATTGCTACCGTATACAACAATGGTGTATGGGCAGCTGAAATGAAAAACCAAATTGACTTCTATAACAGCCGTTGCATTGGTGCAGATATCTGGACTAATTCATACGCTAAAATCGGTGAAGCAATGGGAGCTGACGGCTACCAAGTAAACACTCAAGCTGATCTTAAGAACGCTCTTGAAACAGCTAAGAAGAACCGTCGTCCTGCAGTTATTGAAATTATGACTGACGGAACTAAACTTGCTCCTCCTTTCCGTCGTGATGCTCTTTCACTTCCAAAGCGTTACTTGCCAAAGTATGAGCACCTCGATGCTAAGAACTTCAAATAGAAATTAGTCTTTGACTGATTTTTAATAAAGATAAGCCACCCGAAAGGGTGGCTTTTTTATTTAGTTCACGCAGAAAAAGTCAATTTTTGTGTTTTTCTGCAAAGGCACACTGGCTTCGAGTGTAACGATGTGGACGCCTGAAGTAAATTGTGGCTCACTTTACGTCACGCAAAGCTAAGGCATTTGCTTACAGCTTTGATTAGCCTAAGCAGAAAATTCTTTTTTTTGCACCAAACTTTTGCAAGCAAATCGCACATTGCGTGCTTATTTCTTGCAAAAGTTTTAGCCTTATTTTAATAAAAACATTTTTATTTATAGATAGTTATTATATTTT
>CAYJHF010000112.1:0-5216 GCA_964369905.1 uncultured Mailhella sp.
TGTAGTGCAAAGACTTGATGCCAAGTGCTTTTATCCTGCCGATTATATAGATGCAAACTATGCAAAGGCTCTCAAAATAGCACTGCAAAATGGAGTAGAAATTCTTATAATTCAATTGAAAATTCAACCTGACGGAGTATATTTTGCAGGGAATTTGCCCCTTGCTCCATGTTTTTATTTGGATTAGTTTTTTTAGCATGACCCAATTGGGCAAATGTGTAAAAATGTTCCACTTAATTAAAAAGTGTTTCCTTTTGAGTTATTAATTTTTTGATACCTTTACGATGATAGGTTTGATTTTGAATAATAATTCAATATTTCAATATGTTATATTTTTGGCACGCTCTTTGCTATGTAAAGAATATCGGATAAAAAATAACAAATAACAATTGGAGATTGACTATGAAAATTAAACTTTTAATCACAAGTATGGCCTTAGCTGGGCTTACATTTACAACCATTGACTATGCAGAAGCCAAAGGCCATCAAGAATATAGGCGGAGCAATATAGAACTTTCACCTGTGGAAATTGATCGCTTAGAAAGTATGCGTGAAGCTCAAATTGAAAAGATGCGCCCCTTGCAAAATGAACTTCAAGTAAAGCGCATGGAACTAAGGGCTTTTTCTAATAATCCAAATGTAAAGCCTGAACTTATCAGTAAGCTTAGCAGAGAAATTGTTAGCTTACAAAATCAAGTAAGCGACGAACGCCAAGCTTTTAGGGATAAAGTTGAAGATGAATTCGGTATAGAGTTTAATCGCAAAAATCAAAAATTTGGCAGAGGAAACCATATGAAAAATCATGGGAACTATCATGGCAACTATCATGACAACTGTCGTGGCAGAAATCATAGCTTATAATTTTAATAAATAAACATCGCAAAGGAGAGAATAGATAGTAAATATTATAATTGTCAGTTAATAAAGTTTTTATACATGAAGCAAGTTCATGTTAAAAGGGGTACAAATTTGTGCCCCTTTTTGTATTAGTAAAAAATTTTATAAACTCAATAAGTGTGCTTTAAGGCATTTTGAAAAAAAATTATGTCAATACATTAAAATTTATTTTTTGGAGCCCTAGCATTCAACAGGGTAAAAATGCCTCTAATCATTCTGGCAATAAACCAAAGTGTAACCATGGTAAGACAAATAATTATTCCAATAATATAGTAAATTATACCGCTTACATAAGGATCGTTCCAAAACTGTTCAAAAGTGGTAAACTCAAAATATTCAGGAATTGGTATGTTTGAGTAAATCACTAAGCTAATACCTGCAATAATAATTAAAAGAGCTAAAAAGGCCGCAAGCCAATAGGTTCTAAAAACCCAAGAACAGTGAGAGGCAATGATGGCATCATTTTCTTTTCTTGCCAAAACACAAGAAATAATTGAGCCTAAAAAGGCAACCAAGGCTAACATATTAAAGTAAAGCGAAAGTAGAGCGCAAGCATAATAAATAAAAATTGTAAGATTATTGGTTAGAATAGACCTATTGCCTAAATTTTGCGCCATATTAGTTTTCCTTTGATGTTGTATTGTTATTTTATTGAGATTATAAAAAAAATCAACTGCAAAAATTACTCATTCCTAAATGCAGAAGCAAAAACTTTCTTTAGACCTATCATTGACAGATTTATGGTATTTTCGTAATATTTTGACCAGAGAATTAAAATTATGTTTTTATATAAAAACATATTACTCTGTAATTGTTATTTATTTTTAAAAGGAGAGTTATTATGATTAGAAACTTTATTTTAGGAATTTTTTCTAAATTTTTAGACATTATTGTTGTTTTATCTCTAATTCTTGTTTTAGTTTATGCCTTTATTGCAGCTGAATTTACAGGCATAATTGGCTTTTTATTGACCTTGCTTGGTGGTATAGTTACAGTTTCTATTTTATTTGGCTTTATCTACATAATTCTTGATATTAGAGAATTACTCAAAGAAAATTTACAGCTTTCTAGAGCGAAAGCCAATAAAGATGAGGCAGGAGAATAGCTTTTAGCATCAAAAGTAGCCATATTAACTTAGTTCACGCTGAAAAAGTCAATTTTTGACTTTTTCTACAAAGGCACGTTGCCTCCAAGTGCCACCTTGTGGACGCCACAAGTGAATTGTGGCTCACTTTACGGCACGCAAAGCTGACGCTTTTGCTTACAGCTTTGATTAGCCTCTGCTGAAAATTCTTTTTTTCAGCAGAGACTAACTTACCATAATAGGACGATAAAAATTTTACATACTGAGCATTAAAATAGTTTGTTAAAAAATATATCTGACTGGTTTGTCTAGAGATTTGACAATATATTATATTTAATGTTAATTTTATTTTCAGTACACAAAACATTTTTGTTCTTTATCGGGAGTAGGCTATGTTGCAATCTAAGATTTTACTTTTTATTACTGCATTTTTTTTATCAGGTTGCTTTTCAACAATTTCGCAATTGCAAAATAATCAAAATAGCCAATTAAGCGAAGTGTCTGAAAAAGTTGATGCTTTAATTCTTCACTCCAATAGAACTGATGATATGTTGGTTGACCTTGATCTTAGAATGGACACATTAGAGCAAGATGCCAGAAAACGTGGAGTTCCTACCAGAATAAAAGGTAGTGACCTTGCTAAGAATTCAGTACCTGCTCCATATTCTACAAATTCAGGAACAACAAAAAATGCCGTTGAAGCCCCTACTGAACAAAAGAATTTGGCAGTGCAAGACATGGAAAACCAAGTAGCTGAAAGCCGTAAAATCAGCGAAGAGCACTATTTACCAAAGGGTATGACTTATGGAAAGAAATTTGACAATGAGCAAAGTTTAAATTTCCCCAAGGATGCTGAAACAAATCAAATTGCAAACCAGAGCCAAAATAGCCCACAACAAAATAATTCCAAGGTGGGCGGATTAACGGGGCAAAATCTTACTGCACTAAACTCACCAACTCAAACACCACAAGTGAGCGGCCAACTGACATCAGGGCTAGGGCAAGAAGCTTTAAACCCTAAAAAGCCAAGTATTACAAAGCATAGCCCACCGCCCAGCACCTATAATTTTGCAATGGATTTATACAAGCAAAAGAAATATAAGGAAGCTGAGCAAGCTTTTGATAAATTTCTAGCTGCCAATCCTCAAGGTGTTTTAGCTCCCAATGCTCTATATTGGAAAGGTGAAACCTATTATGCCAGAGGTGATTATCCCAATGCTATTTTTACTTTTAAAGAAGTGCAAACTCGTTATCCAAAACATTCAAAAGCAGCTGATTCATTACTTAAAACAGGTATGAGTTATGCAAAACTTGGTGATAAAAATAATGCTAATTTACACTATACAGTTTTAAAAGAAGATTTTCCAAACTCTGATGCCGCCAAGAAAGTTCCGAATATCTAGTCGTAATGTTGTGATAATTATCTAGATTACATGAAAAATATATTTGATCATTTATCCAAGTCTATGCAAGAGGAGTTTTTTGCTGCTTTAGCTTTGAAGCAGTCTAAGCATTTAACTCCAAGGTTATTGCGCACATTATTAATTCATTACGGTTCAGCCTATGAAATTTTTTGCCAAGCAACAAAAAAGCAAGATTTGCAAAATTACCAAGACAAAAAACATAAAATTCCTATTCAAATTTGCCAAGAGTTAAAAAGTAATATTTGGCGAGATATGGCTTTACAAGAGTGGCAGCTTAGTAAAAAAATTGAGGGTGATGTGATTTTATGGACTGACTATCGCTATCCTCTTGGCCTAAAACAAATTATTGATGCACCTCCATTTTTCTATGTACGAGGTGATATTTCTTTGCTCTCTGCCCATTCTATAGCCATTGTTGGTTCACGCAAATTCCATCAAGCAAGCTTGGAGCAAACCAAAAAAATAGCCAAAGAATTATCGGCTTGCGGAATTTGTGTTGTTTCCGGTATGGCTAAGGGTATAGACTATGCTGCTCATCGAGGTGCTTTAGAGGAGGTTGGAAGCACAATTGCTGTTCTTGGCTCAGGAATTAATCATATTTATCCAATTGAAAATACTAAACTTTACCATGAAATAAGTGAAAGAGGTTTGTTAATTAGTGAGTTCCCTTTAAATTCAAAGCCTTTATCTCAAAATTTTCCCATAAGGAATAGATTGGTTAGTGGAATGTCAGAAGCTGTTTTGGTGGCAGAAGCTGAACTTAGAAGTGGAAGTTTAATCACAGCCCGTTTAGCCCTTGAACAAAATAGGCCTGTTTATGTTTTTGCTCCTTTGCATGAAAATCATAGCTTAGGTTGTCAAGCTTTAATCAAAGATGGAGCAGTCAAAGTTAATGATGCGTTAAGCATAATTGCAGATATTGCTCCTAATTTGGAGGATAAATCCTCACAAAAAAAAGGTAATATACAACAAAAAGTGGTTTACGACTTGGAAAACGGCAAAGTTATGTCAATGGAGAACCTAAGTAACACAACAAATCCGTACATAAATACTATACAGGGGCAAATAGGAAATCAAAATACTGAGCAAAACACTATAGAGAATTTGAAGTCAAAAACCCTTGAATATGAAATAAAACCAAGGCCAAGTTTTAATGAAAACCAACCTGAACTTGAGATTGATTTTGGCAAAATGGCACAAAAGCTGATGGGGGAAATAAGACCATATAAAGTTCAAGAAGTATTTAGTGCAAAAAAAATAAAGAAGACCAATAAAAAAGAAAATAGCAAAGTTAAAATAATCTCAAAAGTCAAAGCTAGTGATGAAAATATTAATAAGGAAAAAATTATTAAAAATACTGAAGTTCAAAAAAATAAAGGCCGTGAGTTTACACAACTTGAAGAAAATATTATGAAAATTCTAACTGAAAATTCAGCTCTTGTTCCCGATGAAATTTTAGTAAAACTGCCCAATACGCAACAAAATATTTCAGAAATTTCCATGTCCTTGTTAATGCTTGAAATGGAAAATTATTTACAAAGGCTTGAGGGAAATCGCTATCAGAAAATTTAAAAATGTTTAAATTGACAAAACTAATCAATCAGGCAAATAATAATTACCCACTGGAGTATTTATTGCTTGAAATAAGTTTTTCAAAGAAGAAAACTTTTGTGCTAAACTAGCCGATGCTGAAAAATATGATAACTATATATAAATAAAAAGTTTTTTATAAAAGTAAATCTAAAGTTTTTGCAAGAAATAAGCACAAAGCGTGTAATTTACTTGCAAAAGTTAGGCTAAAAAAAAGAGTT
>CAYJHF010000112.1:5226-7311 GCA_964369905.1 uncultured Mailhella sp.
GAACTAACAAAGAAAGATAATGTTTAGTTTCACTATGTTCAACATAAGCTAAAGACTTTGCATAATAATTTTTCTGCAAAGTTCTCTATGAAAAAATGTGCGTCCGTAGCTCAGTTGGATAGAGCGTTAGCCTCCGGAGCTAAAGGCCGCAGGTTCGATTCCTGCCGGACGCACCACAAACTCCGTTACATACAATCTTTAAATGCTCAAGTAAAAATGCAAAAGCCTGTTTGTGGTATATTGCTGTACGCAAAGACATATGAAAGCTAAAGATTTTGATGAACTTTTTGATGAAGGGGCAAGCATTATTCCCTATGCGGATATGTCTTCTGCTACACGTCCAAATAAGGTGAAGCGTGTTAACGTAGATTTTCCTCTTTGGCTTGCGGATAAGGTAGAGCAACGCACATGGGCTGTCTAAATTTGGCTAAATCTGTCTAATGTTTTGCCACTTGTTACGGAGGTAAAAAAGGCAATTGCGATCAAACAGCAGTGAAGAAAAGTTCCAGATTTAATCCTTTATCATAATTTCCTGTATACCCTTTTCCTTATCATAGATAACAAGGGGAGTGCCTGTTTCTTTGGCTATTTTACGAGCTTCGAGGGCAGACGCTTTTAAAGCTGTCTCAATATTTTGAAGGAACTCTTGCATATATTTTTGTTTTTCTTCGTTTGTACGTATACTCATGGTAAGTCCTTTAGGGATAACTTAAAAATTGGCTGAAGTATCTAATAAAATTAAATCGTAATTGGAATTATCATAGAGTGCCCAGTAATCGACACAATTTTTATAATGTGTATGAAAATTTTCCAAGCCTTTTTGGAAGCGTCGTCTGATAACGTTTTCGGGAATATTGTGACCGCCTTGTTTTACCCTATAGGCTACCCTAGAGATTGCCATTTCGGGGGAAGGCAAAGACAGAAAAATAAGGTTGACAATATAGCCCTTTATTTGCCATTCCTTTATTTTAGCAAGGTAGGCTTTTCCTGATAAGGTGGTTTCGAGGCAAAACGATATTTTTTGTTCCACCAGTTTGTCTATTTGCTTAGACATCAGCTTGCCTGCCTGAATGGCTTCTTTGTCGGGATTAAAAGGAGAAAGCCCTGCCGCAATTAAATCGGCGTTCACAAATTGCTCTATGGATTTAATGCTTGGGATGAACTTTTTGGCAAAGGTGGTTTTGCCTGCTCCGTTTGGCCCTGCCAGAATATAGATTTCCATTTTCACCTCTTAAACCAATTTTATTAAAAAATAGCAAAAAGTCAAGTTTGGTGTGATGATTGGTGTGACAATGAAGTGATTTGTTGTAATCTGATAAAATATAATATTTTCAAGTTTTAAATTCAAAATCTGCAAGAAAATTGCGCTTTTTGTGCTTATTTCTTGCAGATTTTTGTGGAATTTCTATAATATTCATCAGTATTGACTAAAGCATACTGGCCACAGCCTTTTTAAACCCTGCTCTAGATTGTTCTATTACCTTATCTTCAACTGCGTAGCATAGGCGAATATGCCCTGGGCAACCAAAGCCACGTCCTGAAACACCTAGAATTTTTTCATCACGAAGAGCTTTAATAAAGCCCTGATCATCTCCATTTGGAGCTTTTGGAAAAATATAAAATGCTCCACTTGGTGGAATAAATTCAAGACCGGCATCGCTCAGGATTTCCATAAATACTTTGCGACGTTTTGTATAAATGGCCAAAGCTTCATCTGTTGAAGTTCCAAGGGCTGCTTTCATCAAATATTGACCAACTACAGGTGGATTTACATAACCTAAAATACGATTTGACATTGTAGTAGCTTGGATTAAGGTTTCTTTTTCTTCGAGCTTAGGTGAAATAGCTAAGTATCCAATGCGCTCGCCAGCCAGCCCGTATTTTTTAGAGAAAGAGCTAGCCACAACCGCATATTTATACATGGGTAAAATTGCCGGAACTTCAGCTCCGTCATAAGTTAAAAAGCGGTATGGTTCATCGGAGAGTAAATAAATAGGGCGTCCGTATTTTTGTGACGCATTTTCTAAAATTGTTAGAATTCCTCTAATTTCTTCCTCTGTATAAATTTTTCCTGTGGGATTATTG
>CAYJHF010000113.1:0-7216 GCA_964369905.1 uncultured Mailhella sp.
AAATTATGAAATGCTATCTAATCAGCATTTCTTTAAATATTTTGCTCAATGATAAAGCAGAGGTTTTATTGAATGTATGATATTATAATAAAAAATGGAAATATTTATGATGGACTAAATCAAAATGGAACTCAACTTGATTTAGCAATAAAAGATTCTAAAATAGTAAATATTTCCCCAAAAATTGACGAACCTGCTAAAACTACACTTGACGCACAAAACCTTGTTGTTGCTCCTGGTTTTATTGATAGTCATAGCCACAATGATTTCACTGTTATTTTTAACTCAAGTAATTTTCAAAAATTAGAACAAGGAGTTACTTCTGAGGTGGTTGGACTTTGTGGTGAAACATTTTTTCCCGTAAATGCAGATAATTACGAAAATACAAATCAAAATATGAATAGCTCACTTGAGGAGAATGATAAAGTTGACCCAAGGGAGTTTTCCAGCAGTAAAAAATGGTTTGATTACCTTAGCAAACTTGAAATAGGCACAAATATGATTAGCTTAGTGGGGCATGGTGCAATTAGAGCTAATGTTATGGGTTTTAAAGATCAAGTTGCTAGCAAAGTTGAAATTGAAAAAATGAAAGATTTGCTTACTGAGGCATTGCAATCAGGTGCAAGAGGGTTTTCTTCAGGCCTAGCTTATGCTCCAGGGCTTTTTTCAGATTATAATGAAATCTTGGAACTATGCAAAGTTTTAGCAAAATATAATGGTGTTTATTCAACGCATATGCGTAACCAAGGTGCAAAACTATTAGATTCTATAGCAGAAACTATTGAACTTGCTAGAATAACAGGTTGTACTGTGGTTATTTCTCACCTTAAAAGTATTGGTAAGCCAAATTTTGGCAAAGTCCAAGCAGCCAGCGAAATGATTATAAAGGCTCAAGAAGAAGGGTTAAAGGTCTACTGTGATGCTTATCCCTATTTGGCAAGCTCAACCACACTAAAAATAACTCTTCCCCCTAGCCTTCTTGCCGGAGGAGATGAAGTATTGCTTGAACGTCTTGCAACGCAAAAATGGCAAGAATATGTAAAAAATCAAATTCTAGAGCCCACTGAACAATGGGAAAACTCCATAGGAAACAATGGATTTGAAAGTATATTAATTATTAAAGCTGACAATTCCCCAAATGCCATTGGAAAAAATATTGCTGAATATGCAAAGCTAACCAATCAAGATGTATTTAGTGCATATTTCAATCTAATTCTAGAAAACAAAGCCAATGTAAGTACAATTAACTTTGTTATGGCAGAAGAAGATCTCATGAGTGCAATTACATTAAAATATTGTATGATTGGAACTGATGGTTCAACAATTACAGACAATAATAAAAAAATTCACCCTCGTAATGTGGGAACTTTTCCCCAGTTTTTCACTGATTTTGTGCGTGAAAGAAAAATCCTCTCACTCAAAGAAGCAATTTATAAAACATCTTACCTACCTTCAATGGTTTATGGATTAAAAAATAAAGGGCAAATTCAAGAAGGATTTGACGCTGATCTTACAATTTTTGATCCGCATAAAATCAAAGCCACGAGCAATTTTCAAAATGGCCATGGTAAAAATGAAGGCATACAAAATGTAATTTGCAATGGGGTAATTTCTGTACAAGAAAATAAATTTACAGGAAAAACCGGTGGTGGATTGGTATTGTTTTAAATTAAAATCTGCAAGAAAATCGCTTATTCCAAGCTTATTTCTTGCAGATTTTAGATTATAAAGAGATGTTAAAGCATTATTATTTTAGCTTACGCTAAAAAACACAATTTTTTATATTTTTCAGCATAGACTACCTTAATTGCGATAATAAAATTTCTCTTGTGCTGTCAATGCTTCCGCTTCCATCAAGTTCAATATAAACGGTATTTGCGTTTTTGCCCAGTTCTTTAAAGTAGTAGGCTGCAGCCAGTGTTCCGTCTTCGGTATTGTAGTAAATATCATGACGTTTGTTTATAGCATCAAGGTTTTGATCATCAGCTCTGGTAGTTAGATCGCCGCCACAAACTCTACACACATCGCCATTTGGTTTAATGGCTTCGTTATAAATATTATTGGGGTGATTGTTGTTATTTACACAAAGCCTACGTCCCATAATACGATTACGTGCAGCTTCTCTATCTAACACAATTTCAACCACATAATCTAAGCTCATTTTTGCGTCTGTTAAAGCTTCTTGCAGTTTTTTAGCCTGCTCTGTATTTCTTGGAAATCCATCAAGAAGCCAGCCTTTTTGTCCTTGTTCCTTTAAAATTTCTAAAATCATGGGAATAGTGATTTCATCAGGAACTAAATCGCCTCTGTCAATATATTCTTTAGCCTTTTTTCCAAGCTCTGTGCCTTGACCTATATGCTTACGAAAAACAGCACCTGATTCAATGTGGGCAACTCCATATTTTCCCATGATTAAATCACCTTGTGTTCCTTTTCCACTGCCATTTGGTCCAAAAATTAAAATATTCATTAAGTTTTTCCTCATCTTACTTGAAGTTTTAAATATAAATCACCTTTCCACTTGCCAACTTTTTTCCCCATTCCCCTTAAACGCATAATTTTTCCTGGTATAAAATCCATAGGAAGAGTTAAATCTACAGTTTGAAGTTCACCACTCCAACCTTCTTTTATTTGTAACCTAAGCTTTGCTCCTGCAATTAGTTTAGAAGCAGGAAAGAAAAGTTCCATTTCATCATCAATTTGACTTTTGAGCCAGCTTGACAGCCCTTGTTTAATCCCGTTGGTTATTTGTCCTGTTTGCTCAAAAACATTATTAATCACATTTTCTTGTTTACTTTCATTACCTTGTAAATTCGCTTTGTCACGATCTGGATTTCCAGAGTTTTTATTTGTATGATTAGTTTGATTTTGTTCAGAATTAATTTTTGAGTTCAATTCATTATAAATATCTTTATATACTTTTTGAGCATATTTATCTTCCAAAAGTTCCTGTAGAATTTGCTCTTTGGTTTTATTTTCTTTAAATATATTACCAGAAATAATGTCTTCAGCTTGAGAGTTTGCATAATTTTCTGCTCCGTCTTGCCCTTCATCAAAAGCAGAGTTTTCTTTTTTACCATTATAGAGGTTTTCAACAATGGGCTTCCCATTCTTAGAATAAGCCTTAGTATGACTGCTAAAGTTTTCTTGCTGATTTTTCTCCATTTCAGCTTGCATTTGCTTTAACATTTGCTCTTTATGCTCTGCCTCTTGACGCAAAATTTCTTCATATTCTGCATCTTTTTTTGCTTTGCGAGCCGCCTCTGCTTTTTCCATCTGTTCTTTTAGGCGCACTCTTTCTCTTTCTTCTCTTCGCTGTCTCTCTTTTTCTCTCTTTCTCTCATCAAGCTGTTGCTCTCTGGCTATTCGTTCTTGCCTTTCCTTTTCCTTTTGTTCTTGTTTTTGCTTTTTTCTAAGCTCTTCTTCTTTTGCTTTTTTAGCACTTGCTTCTTGCTTAGCTTTTTGGGCTTCGGCTTTTAGTTTGGCCTTATTTTCTTCTTCTGATAAATGACTTATAATAATAACATAGGATTCATTTACTTTTTGAAAATTTTGTTTTGCTTTTGGATTGTTTGGATTTAAATCAGGGTGCAAAGCAAGAGCAAGCTTACGATAGGCTTGTTTGATTTCCTCTAAGCTGGCTGCTTTCGTCAGTTGTAAATTTTTATAACATTCACTAAGCGTAAGTTTTGACCTAGTCATTTTAAACTTCTAGCTCCACTAAAAATAATATTTTTACCAGTTTTTTTGATATTTGCCATTAACATAGCATGATGTCAAACTTTGGTATAAATACAACTTAATTTTCTTTTGGCAATTCATGTTCATGCACTATTAATGCTCTACCATCAACACTTGGATTTTTCCCAAGTAAAGAATTATCACATAAATAAGCATAACCATGTCTTGCAAAAATTTCATGGGGCATTTCTTTATTTATTCCTTTACAGTCAAGCTTTGCCATTTCAAAACTCACCTTATCAATTAGATTACCCCTAAAATAAGGCCATGCCCGACAAACATCAGGTCTTGCAGTGTGAATGGTGCAACCAACATCTTTGTTAAAAAAGTAACAGTAATTATCTTCTTTCACTATAAGGCAAGGTTTTTGATTAAAGTTTTCCGTATATTTTTCAAGAAAACTTTTTTCATCAAGCTTAAAATAGTTCATAAGGCGTAAAAGATCTTTTTTGCCAACAATAATTCCGCCTCTACCGTGGCAACAATGCCCACACTTATGACAAGAAAAACTAAGATTTGACATAGTTAACTCTGCATCAACCTTTGATGTTCAATTTTCATACAAGCATCTTGAACCACAGTAACATCAGCATCTGCCATAAGCAAACCTGCCTCTTCACTAATAATTCCAAGTTGCATCCAAAAAACTTTTGGCAACCAGTTAGTGCTTAAGATTTCCCTTGCGTGTTCAGCACAAGCCTCAGAAGCTCTAAACAGGCACACAACATCAGGTGCCTCTTTTAGATCAAGTAAGGATTTATGGCATTCAATTCCCCACGCACTTTTCCTTACAGGGTGAATGGGAATAATTTGATAGCCATTAGCGATAAGATATTTACCTACATTATCAACAGGTGTATTTTCTTTATCTTTAGCTCCAACTATTGCTATTGTTTTACAATTTTGAAAGATTTCTTTTAGTTGTGTATTAAATAACATATAAGTATTTCCTCAAATTTAAATTTTTTCTGTTGAGAAATAAGCATACACTTATCATTTACTTCTTGCAATCCTTTTTGATTTGTAAATTTTCCATAAATCATGCACAATAAATTGAAAGTTATATGGTTTAGAGCAGGTTCAATCTTTATTGAAACTGCTTTAGTATAAAAAATTATCATATTTTTCACATTTGATTTTTTAGAGAAGCTTTGTAATAAAAAATAATTTTGCAGAGCTCTAGAATTATGCAGAAAATTCTTGAATAAAAAATAAAATTCAAAATCTTTCTTGCCATAAGTAATTTTTTTTGCTATTGTGAATTTAAGGACGATTATATGTTTCTTTGATGTTTTTTTAAATCCAGTGCGTTTTAGTTTTTAGGTTTGATTTAGCTTTACCCAGCCTTATTGTTTTTATTTTCTTTTTGGGAGCTAATGATGAAAATTCCGAACATTATTGATTATAACCAATTGCATTCATGGGTTGCTATTCCCAATGAAAATCACCATATTGAAATTAATAATTTTGATGATTCTTTTTTTGTATCTAACTATCATTTGGCTGATGTTTTTTTTATTCATGGAACTGTGCTTGAAAATGAAGGGAAAATATTATTAGATCCTTATAATAAAAAGCATAGATTGTTGCCAATTGCTTCATATAAATCGCAAGCCTCATGTTTTGAAAAGTATGCACGCATTTTCCAACCTCATTACAGGCAATTATCTCTTGAAACTATTTTAAATAGTGGACAATTTGATTATAATTCTTTGTATGAAGAGCCTTTGAAGGATATAATAGCAGCTTATAATGCCTATATGGTAAATTGGAATTTAGGGCGTCCACTCATTATAGCGGGGCATGGGCAAGGTTCTGTTTTGGCTTTAAACTTATTAAAACATCTTAAACAAACTGGGAGAAACTTTGATAAATTAGTTGCCGCGTATTTAATTGGCTGCTCTGTTACCATAAAAGATTTGGAGGAGTGTGGCTTACCACTTTCAGCAAATTTTGACGATATTCAATGTATTATTACATATAATTCCTTAGCTCAAGGCACTCAGTATGGACTTATGTTATTACCTGATGCTTTGTGCACCAATCCATTAAATTGGTGTAGTAATATGAATTTTCTGAAAAAAATTGAAACAAATCCATTAGGTGACTGTACAATGGCAGGATATGCAGAAAAAAACCTGCATCTTGGGAGGGTGGATATTAATCTTGATGGTAGTGGAGAAGAAATACCTGAATTTTCAGATGCTTGGATTGATGTAAATAGCGGTGGACTTATTGTTGGTGCTTATAATCATGATAATGCTCCGCTATGCTCTTACTTACCAAGAGGAGATTTGCATCTCTATAACTATGAATTGTTTTATAGGAATATTGAAAATAACTCTATTAAAAGAATTCAAGCGTTTAATAGTGCAAAACAATATCATTTTTATAAAAAGCAAATGAAAAAATCACGGGATAATACATTAAGGTAGTTATATTGTAGATAGTTTGTTCTAAAAATCCTGATGTATTTATTTATTGTTTATTAACAAAGTTTGTTTTTTATGCAGATTTTAGTATTTTGATTTATTAACCTTTTGAGTAAACTAAAAAATAAAAATATATGCACGATATAATAGTACTAACAATTTTTTTGCTGGCACTTGTTTATAATATTTTATTATTTACATTTACCTGTAGATTATTTCCTAATTTAAGCCCATCAGTGACTTTAATTTCTGTATTTACGTTTGTAAACAGTTATGCTTTGGCTTTTATGGATTTTTCTTATATACCTATTTATCTTATTTCAATTTTATTTATTATAATTGTAATAATTGAATTAAAATTAGTTTTAAAAACATCTGTGGGGCAAGTTTTTTTGCCTTCAGTAGCATACTCCTTTCACTTTTGCTATGCTCATTTAATTTTACTTGTTTTATTTAGTATATTTGTTGGTATACCACCTTATGAAGTAATAAATGATCCGATTAGTGCTTGCAAAGTTCATTTACTAACTCTTATTTTGCTTATTTTTCTTCTAACTATGGTTAGTGTTTTATTTAAAATGAATGATTTAATGAAAATTTGTGTTACAAAACCTTATTCTGATATGCTTTCAGTATATACTTTATTTGTTTTGTTTTATTTAAGTTCTGACTACTATACTCTAATTTCAGAAGACTTTCACATAGATCAAATTATCTTAATTTATCTTTCTGTCATCATGTGCGCTGCTATTTTTTACTATGTTTTATCACACTACATTAAGATTATCAGCTTATTTAGTTATAAACGCCAGTCTGATGAAATAGAAAGCTCCTATCAAGATATAGTTATTCAAAAATCTGCCATTGTTGATCAAATAATTTTGGATAATCTAACCAAATTATATAATAAGAAGTATATTTATGAGGTGCTTGAAAAAATTATTGAAGAAACTGAAAATCCCTTTGGAATTTTCTTTATAGATATAAATGGATTAAAATATGTAAATGATAATTTTGGCCATGATGTTGGAGACTTATATATT
>CAYJHF010000114.1:0-7213 GCA_964369905.1 uncultured Mailhella sp.
ATGGATAATAATTTCATTAATTCTAAGCGTGTCCTGAACTTCCACCTTTGTTCCACTTGCAAGTATAAGACCTGTGTCTCCAACTTGACCGCCACTTTCACCGTAAAATGGGGTTTTGGCTGTTAGCACATAGCCATGTTGTCCTTCGGCTAGATTTTCAATGCCTTGGCCATTTTCATCTAATATTGCAATAATTTTGCTCTGAGTTTTTAAACTGTCATAGCCCACAAATTCTGTGCTTAAATTATTTAATTTTTGAAATACAGGGGTTAAGTCCTTACCTGCACTATTTTTTCTGGCTGCTCTAGCTCTATTTTTTTGCTCAGCCATAAACTTATTATAGCTTTCCACATCAACATCTACTTGGGCTTTTCTAGCTATATCATCAACTATATCAAGAGGGAAGCCGTAAGTGTCATAGAGCTTGAAGGCAATATCACCGCCAATAATATTTTTCTTGGAATTTTTAGCCTTTTTAATTTCTTCATCAAGAAGTATAATGCCTTTATCTAGTGTGAGTCGGAAGCGTTCTTCTTCTTCCTTGATTGCCCTTAGAATAAATTCTTGTTTACTTTGGATTTCAGGGTAGGCATCTTTCATTAATTCAATAACTTGTCCAGCTGTACGGTATAAAAATGTTTCAGTAAGTCCAATTAATGTTCCGAAACGTAAGGCTCGGCGAATAAGTCGGCGTAGCACATAGCCACGTCCCTCATTGGAGGGTAAAATTCCTTCAGCAATCAAAAATGTGGCTGACCTGCTGTGATCTGCAATAACCCTTAGGGCTGTGTCCACATCATTTGTGTCCGGCATACTGAATGAATAACTTACTCCTGCATCATTAGCAGTAAATTGAATGATTTCTTGGAACAAATCATTGTCAAAATTGGAGCGTTTACCTTGACAAATGGCGCTAACTCTCTCAAGTCCCATGCCTGTGTCAATACATGGTGTAGCAAGTGGTGATTGTGTGCCATCTTCAGCTTGATTGTATTGCATAAAAACTAGATTCCAGATTTCCAAAAAGCGATCGCAATCGCATTTTCCTATGCCACAATCAGGGCCACATTGCATATCTTCTCCTTGATCCACAAAGATTTCAGAGCATGGCCCACAAGGCCCTGTATCGCCCATACTCCAAAAATTATCCTTGCCTGCAATGCGTAAAATGCGATCTTGTGAAACTCCAATATTGTCGCGCCAAAGATTGAATGCTTCATCATCATCAATATATACGGTTACATAGAGCTTATTTATATCAAGTTTTAATTCCTTGGTTACAAATTCCCATGCAAATTCCATGGCTTCCTTTTTGAAGTAAGCCCCAAAGGAAAAGTTGCCAAGCATTTCAAAAAATGTGTGATGCCTAGCTGTGCGTCCCACATTTTCAAGATCATTGTGTTTACCACTGACCCTTAAGGATTTTTGCACAGTGGAAACTGTTTTACTATTTAGTTTTTCATTGCCAAGAAAAATTTGTTTAAAGGGAACCATGCCCGAGTTCACAAAGAGCAGGGAAGCATCATTGTGGGGAATAAGGGAGGCAGATGGTAAAATAGTGTGTTTATTTTTTTCAAAAAATTTTAAAAATTTTTGTCTGATTTCCTTAGATGTGAGCATGGTATTCCCCTGTTATAATTTATATTTTTTTCTAGCTTTATGTTTTACTCATCAATCATTTCATCAAAATCTTCTTCGCTTTCGCTAAGCACAGGAGGTAGGCCGTCCATTCCAAGGTGCTCTATAACCTTTGCTTCAATTTCATTGCGAAGTGCTTCATTTTCATCAAACATATTGCGTACATTATCACGTCCTTGGCCAAGTTTTTCTGAACCATAAGCAAACCAAGCTCCGCTTTTATCAATAATATTGGCAGCCACACCAAGATCAATAATCTCTCCTGAACGAGAAATACCAGTTCCCCAGATAATATCAAATTTTGCTTCCCTAAAAGGAGGAGCCATTTTATTTTTTACAACTTTAACCTTGGTTAGTGAACCATAGGCCTCATCTTTATCTTTTAGGGTTTGCACTCTTCTAATATCAAGGCGGACGGAGCTATAGAATTTTAGGGCATTTCCCCCTGTGGTTGTTTCGGGGCTACCATAGCCCATCATACCAATTTTCATACGAATTTGGTTAATAAATATCACACTGGTTTTTGATTTGTGAATAGTTCCGGTGAGTTTTCTTAGGGCGTGTGACATAAGCCGAGCATGGCCACCAACTTGAGTTTCACCCATATTGCCTTCAAGTTCAGCTTGGGGGATTAGAGCTGCCACCGAGTCAATAATTACTAAGTCTACAGCGTTTGAGCGCACTAACATATCTGCAATATCAAGAGCTTGTTCCCCATGGTCAGGTTGTGAAATTAGTAGTTCATTGGTATTCACGCCTAGTCTTGCCGCATAGCCTGTGTCGAGGGCGTGCTCAGCATCAATAAAGGCCGCAGTTCCACCTGCCTTTTGACATTCAGCAATAATATGTAAAGCTAAGGTTGTTTTACCGGAAGACTCAGGGCCATAAATTTCTGTAACTCTACCACGGGGTATGCCATTGATGCCAAGGGCCAAATCCAAGCCTATGGAGCCGGTTGGAATTACAGGAACATTGACGTGAGCATCATCGGAAAGCTTCATTACAGCGCCCTGTCCATATTTTCTTTCAATGGTGGATAGAGCTGTTTTTAAAGCTTCAAGCCTAGCTTCTTGTGGTGAAACACTTGGTTTTTTAGCCATTATAAAATTCCTTTAATAAAAAGTTTTAGGTTTAAAATATAAGTAGTTAAATTATTCTGATAACCAGCTAACCAAATAAAATGAAATTATCCAAACTGCACAATCAAGTAGGATTGGCGGCACAAATTTTCCATTTAAAATATTTTTCATTAATATAAGCATGGAAATGGATTTACCAAGCACTAAGAAAAAGCCAAATCCTATGGCTGCCAAAAAGCCATATTCAAAGAAAACCATAATAAAGAGTATAAGGCTGACTATGCTTGGTAAGCAGGAATTTCTCATGTGAAATTGAGGGTTTATAAAAGTATATTGCCTGAAAGAACTGCCATTTTGTCCACTGTAAGAAGAATAGGTTTTACTATCATTATTCCAAGTGGATTTATTGTTATATTCATTTTCATTAACAATTTCAGGTTCAAGGACATCTTCTTGATTTTGCTCGGAATTATTATTGAAATCTTGCTCTTGTTTTACAATTTCATAAACATTTTTTCCACAATTTGAACAAGGATTTTCTTTTGTATCACTTTGACAATGGGGGCATCTCATAAATTATTCCTCAAAGTTTGCAAGTTGAAGAACAAGAATTACAATTAGATGGGCTACAAGACGAGCTTTTTATGGTAAGTGGCTTTGATGTTTCAAACACATAACCCATTTCATCAAGTTTTATATGTATTTCTCCACATTTTTCAACTAAACCCCTTGAATAGCAAAATCTATAGCCGGAAACAACACTTATTTCATCAGTATCTTCTGCCTTGTCCAAAACAATTCCAAGGCGTTGCCCATTTTTATCAGGGGCAAGATAAATTCTGATGTCCTGCATCTCATGTTCACTAAAGTGGCTTTCTAAATCTTGAATAACAGCAGAGCTTAAAGTTATTTTAGTATTACTGTCTTTATTCATCTAAAAAATAACTCCATAATATAAAAATACACAAATGAGGCGACAACCGAGGTTATCGCCTCATTAATACAGGCATTTTTAGCACAAATTTCGGCTAAATTGCTTATATACTACAAGAACCGCCTGTGCCACAGGAAGAACAACCGCTTTCGGAATTGAGAGGATTGTCAGGTTCAATTACAAAGCCCATATAAGAAATATCAATGTTTGCGCCACCAATTTTTTCTAATAATTCTTTTTCAATGCAAAAAGTAAAACCATCTACTTCCATAATTTGATCGTCAGCTTTTGACTCATCCAGAGCCAATGAAAGTCTAGGGCCGCGTCAACCACCAGGTGATAAAAACACTCTAACAGTTGATTTTTCTTTATCCGCAAAAAACGCATCAAGCTCTTTACGAGCTCCATCACTAATTTTAATCATAATTCCTCCGCATTAAGCGTACCTTTATTTTATGCAATTAATATTAAGTTCTAAGCTTGGTTTTGTCAATGTTTATATTTCCACACGAAGTAAATTTAATACATACATGGGTTAAACTTGCATTTATGGTTTTTATAAGTTAATATGCAAATATGAATAAAAACATGAAGTTTATGTCTATTGATTATGGGCTTAAAAGAGTTGGCTTTGCCATTTCTGATAAAATTACAAACTGTGTTTTTCCCGTATGCACTTTAGACAGAACGGTAAAATCCACTTTTTTTACTAACATGCAGGAATTGGTGCAAAAGCATGAGCCTGATGTTTTTGTTTTGGGGCTACCTTATAATGAAGATGGAAGTCCATGTATTACCACGTCTCAAGTGAAAAATTTTGCTAAATCATTGGAGAGAAGATTTTCTCAGCCCATAGTTTTTATGGACGAGTTTTTAAGTAGCTATGAAGCAGAAGAAAACTTGAAAAATTTGGGGATTAAAGCAAAAAAGGTAAAAAAAATTGTGGATCAAGAAGCAGCAATTTTAATATTACAATCCTTTTTAAATTCATGGAATTTTGATGAATGAGTTTTTAGTTTAAGGTTTTATAATGGAAGAAAAAAAACAAAAAAAGCCCATGGCTTTTATTTTAAAGATTTTTATTTTTTTTATTTTGGTTTTAATAATTGCCCTTATTTTCGTGGCTCATCAAGCCTTTTTATTTTTGAATACACCTGCAAATGTTGATGCTAGGGCCTTTCCGGTTGAAATAAAACAAGGGGCGAATTTAGTTGAAATTGCAAACTTATTGCAAGAAAAGAATATTATTACTGATGCCAATAAATTTAAAATCCTAACCAGATATAAAAAACAAGACACAAATCTAAAGGCCGGAACTTTTTTATTAAGCCCTGCTTGGACTGCTCCAAGGATTTTGCAAGAGCTTGTTGATGGAAATGCTATTTTACATAAAATAACCATTAGGGAAGGCTTGCCTTGGTGGGAAGTGGCTCAACTTTTTGAAAAAGAAGGTTATTGCACAGCTAAGGATTTTGAAAAAGTAATTTATGATAAAGAATTTTTAAAGCAAAATGGGATAGTTTTTGACAATGCCGAAGGTTTTCTATATCCTGATACTTACTTATTGTTAAAACCTGCTAAAATGGATTTAGACTCTGCTAAAAAAGTTGTGGCAAGATTAATTACAACCTTTTGGCAAAAAACGGAAAAATTATGGCAAGATCCTAAATTTAATGGAGAAAAACCAAATTCTTCCACCTTGAAAGAGATTATAATCTTAGCATCTATAGTGGAAAGAGAAACAAGGGTTGAGGAAGAAAGAGCAAAGGTTGCAGGTGTTTATTATAATAGGCTAAGGATAAAAATGCTTTTACAAGCTGATCCCACCATAATTTACGGACTTGGGAAAGCTTTTGAAGGCAGTATATTAAAAAGGCATTTACAAGATAAAAAAAATGCTTATAATACTTATATATATGGTGGCTTACCGCCGGGGCCTATCTGCTCTCCCTCTCTCGCATCTCTAAGCGCAACAGTAAATCCGGCCAAACATAAGTTTTATTATTTTGTAGCAAGTGGGATTGGCGCAGGCCATGTATTTTCTACAAATTTAAAAGAACACAATAGAGCTGTTCAAAAATATAGGCAAAATTTACGCCGACAAAAGAACAGCATGGATACAAAAAAATGAATGCCTTAGGATTTTTACCAAGAAATGAGCTTTATACAAAGGAAGAGATTAACGAATTGCCAACTCTTTCTTATGAGGGTGAAATAATCTTGGTGCGTAACAAAGAAGAGTTAGAACTTGCTCTGCCCATACTCAAAAAAGCAAAAGTACTCGGTTTTGACACAGAAACACGGCCAATTTTTAAAAAAGGTGTAGTGCACTTACCTTCATTATTGCAATTGGCTACTTCCGATCTTGTATGTTTGTTTCAGATTAAAACACTTGGTTTTAATAAAGATTTGGCAGAAATTTTAGAAAATGAAAATATCATTAAAGTTGGAGTTGCCATAAAAGATGATTTAAGTGCTTTGGCTAAGATTTATGAGTTTAAACCAAGGAATTTTATAGAACTTGCAAAACTAGCCACACAAAAAGGAGTAAAGGCACAAGGTCTTAGAACCATAACAGCAAACTTATTGGGCTATCGTATTAGCAAAAGAGCTCAATGTTCCAATTGGGAAAATGATTATTTAAGTCATGCTCAAATTAAATATGCGGCAACTGATGCTTGGCTTGGGCTTGTGCTTTATAATAAACTTATTGAAATGAAAGATGTTATACCATTTCAAGAGCAGTAAAGTTTTTAATAAATTTTACGATAAACCTTTAATTGCGTTAAGATTTTGATTATAAAATTTAAGCCATTGGAGCTTGCACACATTAACCCGTAGGAATATTGTGATAAATATGAAAAATATGGAAGATAATTTGGTTACTCAACTGGTTTCGTTTAAGGTTGCTGATGAAGAATTTGGAATAAATATTTTATTGGTGCAAGAAATAATTCGTATGGTGTATATTTCTACGCTTCCAACGTCCCCCGATTATGTAAAAGGTGTGGTGGAGCTAAGAAATTCTGTAATTCCTGTGATTGATATGCGTCTTAGGCTTGGCATTGAACCGGCTCCTTATGATAATGAAACCAGAATAATAGTAATCAATGATGATGATTTATTAGTGGGGCTCTTGGTTGATGCTGTATGTGAAGTTATTAGAATTGATAAAACGGAAATTGAAAACCCACCTTCATTAATAGACAAAGACGATTCAAGTTATATTGTTGGTGTTTCAAAACTAAAAGATAGGCTTTTGATTTTGCTTGATGTTAAAGAATTGCTCAACTTGGATAGTTTTAAAGAGTTTTTAGGCTCCAATGAATCCTTGTCAAATCAAGCTTCCTAAAGTACTTTTGAAAAAGTCAAAATTGACTTTTTCAGCGTATACTCATTGATACAAAACTCTCGAATAGGTAAAGAAAACACATTTTTGAACTTTCATAAGAAAAAATTTTAAAAAAATTAAAAATATCTTTTGACAAAATATTTATTTATGGGAATATCTTTCAATGCAAGTTGATTGCAAGCCCGGGTGGCGGAATTGGTAGACGCAAGG
>CAYJHF010000115.1:0-7170 GCA_964369905.1 uncultured Mailhella sp.
AGCCTGAATTCACTTCAGGCGTCCACGGAGTGGAACTCGAAGCCAGTGTGCCTTTATGAAAAAGTCAAAAATTGACTTTTTCAGCATCGACTAATTAGTCGATTCAAACTAACCAAAAAATTCTTTTAGCAATAATGGAACTTCGCTTGGGCGTTTGGCCACTTTGCCACCTGCTTTTTCAATGGCTGCGGTTTTACCTTGCACTGTTCCTTTGCCTCCGCTAACAATGGCGCCTGCGTGTCCCATACGTTTTCCTTCAGGGGCAGTTCTTCCGCCCATAAAGGCTACAAGTGGTTTAGTGAAGATTTTATCTTCCATGGCTTCGGCCACCTCTTCTTCCATGGTTCCGCCAAGTTCTCCTATAACTACAACGCCTTTAGTGGCAGGATCTGCTTCATAGAGGGGGAGTAATTCGGCAAAACGTGTGCCCGGCACTGTGTCACCGCCCACACCAACCAAGGTAGTTACTCCAAAGCCTCCGCTGCAAATTTCAGCGGTAACTTCATTGGTGAGTGAACCTGAGCGAGTCATAACACCAATATCACCTTTTTTGTAAACCCTTTCAATCCAGTAGGGAATTGTGCCCATAACGGCTTCACCTATGGAAATCAGGCCTGAGGTATTTCCACCAATAACCATGGCTCCGCAGGATTTGGCGGCCTTGCGTATTTCCAAACTTTCGTGAAGAGGAATACCATCAGCCACGGTGCAGATGATTTTTATGCCGGCATCTAGGGCTTCAAAAACTGCATCTTTAACAAATTTTGGAGGTACAAAGAGCATGGAGGCTTCAGCTCCATGTTCTTTTACACCACGTTTTACACTGTGGTAAACTGGAATTCCATCAACATTTTGTCCTTCTTTGCCGGGGGTTACACCAAAAACAACATTAGTTCCCATGTTTTTCATGTGTGTTGTCCAGAATGAACCTTCTTTTCCGGTAACTCCTTGAACTATAATCTTTGTTTGTTTATTTATAATAATACTCATTATACTCTCCCGGCTGCTATATCCACAGCTCTTCTAACTGCTTCTTCTGTGTTGGTAAGTGGTTCAAGTCCTGCTTCTTTTAGGGCTTTAAAGGCAATTTCCTCGCCTGTTCCTCTAATACAAGTGACGATGGGAACATTTGGCTTATGAATTTTAATTGCTTCCACTAAGCCTTCTGCCATAACATCAGCTCTGGCAATGGTTCCAAAAGTAACCACAAGAATTACTTTGCTAGGAGTTTTTAGGCAAAGTTCCATGGTGCGAACGGCCTTTGTATAGTTAGCTCCGCCAAATTCAGCATAAATGGCAGGAGTTCCGCCTGCATCGTGAATGAGATCAAAAACTGTTGTGGTTAGGCCTGCACCTGCACACATGAGGGCAATATCACCATCAAATTGTAGGTAGGGTAGTCCCTCAACTGCTGCATCATATTCAACTTCCGAGTCGAAATATTCAGGCATGAGCGGGTAATTTGGTTGACGAAAAACTGAATTATCATCAATAATAAGTTTTCCATCACCTGCAATTACTTTTTCGTCCTTGGTGATAAAGACAGGGTTAATTTCGGCAAGCTGAGCATCTGTACTACGGAAAGTTTTATAAAGATTGCGAGCAACACTGGCAAATTGTTTAGCCACATCACCTTCAAGCCCGAGACCATAAATAATATTGTTAATATTATAAGCTCCAAGCCCTTTTGTAATATCTACATATTCGGTAACAAGCTTTTCAGGTGTTTCTTTAGCCAAGGTTTCAATATCAACTCCGCCCTCGGCGCAAGCAATAAACATGGCTTGCGAACAAACAGGATCAACGGTTACGGCTAAATAGATTTCTCTGTCCATTTGCACGGCTTCTTCCACCAAGATGATTTTTACATTATACTCACTGGAGAAAAGATCTTTGGCGATTTGCTTTGCTTCATCGGCAGATTTTGCCAACTTGATTAAACCAAGTTTACCACGTCCACCACGCAAGATTTGTGATTTCATAACACATGGAAAGCCGATTTCTGCCACAGCTTTGTCCACTTCGTCCGCACTGCGCACTAAATAGCCCTTAGGGGTTGGAATACCATTGTCGCGAAAAGCTTCTTTGGCCTGATATTCAAATACGTTCATAATATCCTCTTTTTTAATTTATTGTTTTTTATAAACTTTATTTTTTATTTTCCGTACTTATTCCAAAAATCTTGCCACATATCTTCATCACTGAACACCCAAGGTTCTACAGGGACGTTAACCCAAGTAACGTTAATAAAGTGCTTCCAATGGATATTTTCTGTGGTGGCATTGCCGCCCCAAGTTCCGCAACCTAGGGTGGCGGTGGAGGGCATACGGTTGAATGGGTGGCCTCCATTTCCGGCGGCCATAGGTTGGCGCACTGTAATTCTACTGGTTTTCATGTTATTGCCAAGAAAATCAATATATTCTTGTTTATTGGTGTGAATACCGCAGGAGTGACCACGTCCAACTTTTGAGGTGAGCTCGGAAAGTATGGCGTAAGCGTGTTCAAAGTTTTTAGCTTTGTAAACTGTGAGCACTGGTGAAATTTTCTCATCAAAGAATTTATCGGAAAATACAGGTTCAATACCTTCCACCAATATAATGTCGGTATTTTCTGGGATTTTAATTCCGGCCTGCTCAGCAATATAATTGGCTGACTTGGCAATAATACCTTGATTTAGAGCCAGTTTACCTTTTTCGTTCACTTGCCACATGGTGTTTTTGAGCTTTTCTCTGTCTTCACCTTCAACCAAATAACATTTATTATTATACATTTCTTGCATGAAATCATCATATAGATTTTCCATAACAATAACTGCATTTTCTGATGAACAAGATGTGGTATAGTCAAAAACCTTACTGGCACAAATTTTTGGGGCTGCGTCTTTTACAACAGCATCTTCTGCCACAATAGCTACTGCATTACCTTGTCCTACACCATAGGCAGGAGTTCCGCTTGAATAAGCAGCTCTAACCACTTGGCCACTGCCTGTGGCAACGATTAGATCTGATTTTTTCATAAGCTCAGTAATGGCGTCACGGCCTGGGTCATCAAGAATTTGAATAAGATCTTCGGGAGCTCCCACTTTTTTTAGTCCGGCGCGCATCATTTCAACTGCCATGGTAGTGGCTTTTAGAGCTCTTGAGCTGGCTTTAAAAATTACGGCATTTTTGCCTTTTAATATGCTCACAGCTTTACCGCCACAAGTGGCTGTAGGGTTGGTAGCAGGCAAGATGGCACAAACCACGCCCGCAGGCTTGGCATATTTTGAAATGCCTGTTTCAGGATTGCTTTCAATTAGGCCAACACTTTTAGCTCCCTTTATATCATACAATACTCCGCCAATTTTTCTTTTATGCTTGGTTATTTTACTTGGCACATTACCAAAACCTGTTTCTTCAACAGCTAAGGTTGCAAGTTGGGCAATATTGTCGTCTTTGTAAACTTCCCAACCAATGGCAAGGCAAACTTCATCAATTTGTTCTTGGGTATAGTGGTCAATGGCTGCCATAGCTTTTTTGGCAATTTCAAGTTGTTCATCAACGGTTCTCATAAATTTCTCCTTTTATGCTAACATATTATTATTTTTATATTTACTTCTTACCAAATATTCATTTGAGCAAACTGGCCAAAGACAGCCACTGAAATTGTAACACTTATAATGGCTACAACAGTCATTAACACTCCGGCCTTAGCAAAATCAGGAATACTAAAGAAACCTGAAGAATAAGGAATAACATTGGTGGGGCTTGAGGTAACCATAATAAAGGCCATACTTGTTGCAATGCCCGCAGGTCCGGCTAAAATCCATGGATTCATGCCTATTTCAAGAGCAAGAGCAATAATTAGAGGAACAACCACAGCTCCTGTAACACTATTACTTGAGAAGAAAATCTTTAAAACTTCAACCAAGGCCACAACGGCTAAAACTCTTAGTATAGGGTGGAATGAACCTATATCGGAGAGTAGTCCCCATGCAATATAACGGGCGGCTCCGGTTTTTGAGAGCATCATACCGGCTGCAATACCACCGGCGATTAGCACTAATCCGCCCCAGCTAATACATTTACCGGCTTCGTCCCAATTGGGGAACACTCTAAGCCCGGGAACAAATAGCAAGGCAAATCCACCAAATGCCACATAGGCTTCAGGAAGTGGGAAGCCAACAATAGCACTTATTGGAGCACTGCCAACCCATAAAATAACCATAGTAACAAAAACTACTAGGGTTTTTAGTTCACGAATATTTAAAGGGCCAAGCTCAGAAAGTTCTTGTTGAATTTTATCCAAGGATGTTGGGATTTCTTTAAATTCGGGTGGGAAAATTCTAGTTAATAATAACCAGCCAAGCGGAAGCATAATCATAGCCCCGGGAACGCCAACTATCATCCAATCAAGGAAACTAACTTCCATGCCAGCCATATCACGCACATATTGCATGGCAAGAACGTTAGGTCCGCAACCGGAAGGGGTTGCAGTTCCACCAATTAAAGCACCCCAAACAATACCAATCATAAGGCAACGTCCAAAATTGCTTTGCAAGGGTTTGCAATTACTATCTTCAAGTATTGTAATACCAAGGGGCAAAAGCATGGCGGCCACTGCCATATCGGTTACCCACATGGAAACTAAGGTTGCAGTTCCCATAAAGGCAAAAACGATAAAGTCTGTTCTACGCCCAACCTTTGAGAGCACAAAGAGCATAAAACGTTTGGCAAGGCCGGAAGCTGTCATGGCTGAGGAAAGACCCATGGCTCCCATTAGAAAGAGCAAAACATTACTACCAAAGCCAATTCTACTTAATTCATTAAAATGAGCCACTTCAAAGGCGTGCAAAATAAGAATTAAGAAAATTGATGTTACTGCAAAGGGAATTGCTTCTGTCATCCAAAGTACCACAGCAAAACAAAGGCTTGCTACAACGATTTTAGCCTCGGGACTAAGGCTAATCATTTCGTCACCACTTTGAATGGGTGGTGGGCTTGGTAAAAAATAGATTATAGCAAATACAACAACAGCTAAAAGAAAGAACATAGCATTCTTTTTCGCCAATCTAGTAGCTCCATCATCTTCAGGTAGTTCGCAACATGGCTTTACGTTTGACATAAAATCTCCTAAAAAGTTAAAGTTAGACCATCTATCACCTGAGAACTTTGCCCAGTTTTTTTAGCAAAGTAACTCGTAAAAACTATGGATATTGAAAGCATATATAATATTTAGTAACAATATATAACTAAAAATTATATTTATTGCAAAAAAAAGATAAGATTTTTAAAATCTTTTTTTTTACAAATACCTTTCATTTCAACTATAAATTCATTTATAGCAGAAAATAATTTTTTTCACAAGCTTTTTTTTAAAAAAGGGGATATTTTTTTTGATTTTTATATTTAATTATTTGATTATATTTATTAATTTATTGGATTTAGTCCTTATTTAACCTATAATACTAATGCTAAAGTTGTTGAAAGAAAAATTGTTTTAAACTAATACTGCTATAAAAAAGTAGCAAATGATATACAATCAAGCAGTTAATTGAATTTTAACCAGAACAATTATATAAAAGTTTCACTTTTATTAATTGACAAAAGTTTATTTTAAATGCTAGGGTCACTTATTGAATGTTTTAATACATTTGTTATTGAACGTAGTTGCTCAATTTGAGCTTTGATTTGTCATTATAATAAAGCAGGTTATTGTATCAAGCTATAAAATAACTTGTTTAAGTTTTTAATATATGAAGAATTTTTTAATCTATTCTCTTGATTCTTATCTATCAAAATTTGCCTTTTATAGAAATATAAACCATATTATGCGCTCGCCGGAAGATTTGACGGACTTCCAGTTTAAAGTGATAAATACTTATATTTTTGGCGTTGTATCCGTAATAATAATCTTGTTTAGCTTATTTGTTAATCTTGAAAATGCTGAGCAAGATATGCTCTATGTGCTTATAGCATTTGTAATTATAAACTCTATCCTTGTTTTAGGATTGTACTATAAGAAAATTTCGGTGCACTTTGTTCAACCATTCTATATTTTAGGTATAACCTGCCTAAGTTATTATATTTTAATTACAGAAAGCTATGATGCTTCCGGTAGTTTAGTTTGGATTGTTTTATATCCGCCGGTTATTATGTTTTCATTGGGTTTAAAATATGGCTTTTATACAAATTTATTTTTCTTTATTTCATTATGTATTTTGACTCTTAGCCCATTAAACTACCTGGTTCACGATTCATTTAGCAATGATCAAATAAGTCGTTTTTTAATTTCCTTTTTAGGTGCATTTATATTTTCACTGTGTATGGAATATGTACGTTATAAAACAAAATCTGCTTTAGTAATGGCCTATAAACAAAATAAAAAATTTGCTTTTACCGATCCCTTAACAGGCCTTAAAAACAGGCGTAGTTTTGATAAAAAATCACCTGAAATTATTAAAAATATTCTCGAAAAAGAATTGAGTTATACCATTATGTTTATTGATATTGATCATTTTAAATCCATAAATGATAATTATGGCCATGATGTGGGTGACATTGTACTTCAACATCTTGCGCAGGTACTTTTATCACAGAAAAATAGCTCGGATATAGCTTACAGGTGGGGCGGGGAGGAATTTGTGCTATTAATGCCAAACCTAAACGCTGATCAAGCCGGCTCTGTGGCTGAACGCATAAGGCTGGCGGCTCAAAATACTCCATGCAATGCAAATAATGAAGTTATTAACTATACAATAAGCGTGGGCTACTTTACAGGCAATTATAACACAAGAATAGATGAGGCCATAAAAAAGGCTGATATAAATCTCTACAAAGCAAAGGCCAATAATAGGAACTGCACTGTTGGTTCTTGCAGTGAAAAAGTTTAGTTTTGTTAACTATTCTGTTTAAAAGACAAAATCTGCAAAAAAGTTGCTTTGAATAAACAATTTTTTTGCAGATTTTTTGCGTATTTTTACCAATTTTTTTATTAATAATATTGACTATTTAGTCGATGCTGAAAATAGTAATAACTATCTGCTAGCAAAGAATATTCTTACCAAATAATAAAAAAATTTGCAAGAAATAAGCATGGGACATGCAATTTTTTTGCAGATTTTGACTTCAAAAAATGATTTTGAAGCATCGGCTAACCAAAACTTTTGTGCAAACAAAAGTTTTGCACGGC
>CAYJHF010000116.1:0-6982 GCA_964369905.1 uncultured Mailhella sp.
AGAGGGGGAAAACCTAACCTTTTCAAAGGTTTGGTTTTCCCCCTCTCGAATTTTCATCTTATATTATTCAGTATGAACTATTTGCCACAATATGTTATGGCAGCGCTAATAAAGTCTTTAAAAAGAGGGTGGCTTTGCATGGGGATAGATTTAAATTCAGGGTGGAATTGACAGCCTAAGAACCATGGGTGATCTTTTACTACTATAATTTCTACAAGTTCGCCGTCCGGTGAAGTTCCGCTAAAAATAAGACCTTTTTCTTCAAGAATATTTTTATATTTATTGTTAAATTCATAGCGATGTCTATGGCGTTCAAAAATTTCATCTTGTTTATAGGCGGCTATGGCAGTGGAGTTTTGCTTTATGGTGCAAGGGTAAGAGCCAAGACGCATGGTTCCGCCTTTGCCACTTTTGTCATCGCGAATTTCAATTTTATTTGAACGAAAATCAAACCATTCCTTCATCAAATAAATTACATTATCTGTATTGTCTGGGGCAAATTCTTCTGAGTTTGCATTTTCAATTTGTGCCATATTTCTTGCGTATTCTATTACAGCACACTGCATTCCAAGGCAAATTCCAAAAAATGGAATTTTATTCTCTCTGGCATACTTTATGGCTTCGATTTTGCCCTCAACTCCTCTATAGCCAAAACCTCCTGGGACAAGAACACCGTGGCAACCTTTGAGTTTATCTACCACATTTTCCTTATTTATTTCTTCAGAGTTGACATAGAGTAAATTAACTGTTGCAAAATTGTGAACTCCGGCATGGACTAAGGATTCATGTAAGCTTTTATAGGCTTCTTTTAAATCAACATACTTGCCTATAATTGCAATATTAACAGAATATTTCGGAGAATTAAAGTCTTCTATAAGCTTACGCCATGGTTTTAGGTTGGGATTTCTAGCGTTTAGGCGAAGCATAATCACAACTTTTTGGTCAAAACCTTCATCATAGAATTTTAAAGGAACTTCATATACGTTATTCACATCAGCAGATGTAAAAACTGCTCCTTCTTCCACATTACAGAAAAGAGAAATTTTTCTTTTTAATTCTATGGGAATTAGTTCTTCACAGCGACAAAGTATTATGTCGGGCTGAACTCCAATGGAGAGCAATTCTTTTACACTGTGCTGGGTTGGTTTTGTTTTATATTCACCTGCTGCTCTAAGATAAGGCACAAGTGTTAGGTGAATGTTTAGGCAATTATCACGCCCAAGCTCTGAACGCAACTGCCTAATTGCTTCAAGAAAGGGCAGACTTTCAATGTCGCCAACTGTTCCACCAATTTCAATAATGGCCACATCGGGTGCATCATCAATTCTGGTTAAACTAAGAATGGAACGTTTGATTTCATCGGTAATGTGCGGGATTACTTGAACTGTTCCGCCTAAATAGTCGCCTTGCCTCTCCTTATTGATTACATTGAAGTAGATGCGTCCGGCAGAAGTGCTGTTTAGTTTGGACATGGGAACACCTAAATAGCGTTCATAATGACCAAGATCAAGATCAGTTTCTGCTCCATCATCTGTTACAAAAACTTCTCCGTGTTGAAAAGGGTTCATGGTTCCTGGATCCACGTTAATATAGGGATCTAATTTTTGTATGGTAACTTTTAAACCACGAGATTTTAACAAAGCACCAAGGGAGGCGGCCGCAAGTCCTTTGCCAAGTGATGAAAGGACTCCGCCTGTAACAAAAATAAATTTAGTTTTCATGGATTACCCCAATTAGATATAAAGTTTGTTTTAATGTAATCAAGTCTGCATTTTCATAACAAAAAAAAGTTTTTTTGTCACCTATTGACGAAGTGGCAATTATTTTTCTATAATAAATACCCAAATTATGATTTAACACATTAATGAGCAATAAAAATCACCGGAGTAATTATGGCCGCAGTAAACGCTTTAGTTTTAACAGGTTACGGAACAAATTCCCACAAAGAAACAGCTTACGCTATTTTGCAAGCAGGAGCAACAAAAGCTGAAATTGTACATTTTTCTGATCTTGTTTCTAATAATGTTAAGCTTGAAGATTATCAATTTCTAGTCTTTCCGGGCGGTTTTTTAGATGGTGATGATTTGGGTTCAGCCCATGCAGCGGCTCAGCGTTGGTTACATCTTAGTGATGAGGCACAAAAACCCCTTTTAGAGCATTTAAATAAATTTTTAAATGATGAAAAATTGGTAATGGGCATTTGTAATGGTTTTCAGCTATTGGTAAAGCTTGGAATATTACCTGCCTTAGATGGAAAGAGGTTTGAACGCCAAGTTTCCCTCGGTCATAATCTTTCGGCTCGTTACGAAGATAGATGGGTTGAGCTTAAGGCAAATCCAAAAAGTCCTTGTATTTTTACCAAGGGCATAGACTATATTTCAGTGCCGGTGCGTCATGGTGAAGGGCGAATTGTTACACCCGATGAAAAAACATTGCAAAGACTTGAAGATGAAAATTTGATTTGCTTACAATATGCCAACCCTGAAAACGGGCAACCCACTCAAGATTACCCATTAAATCCCAATGGTTCACCTAAGGCCATTGCCGGGCTCACCGATCCAAGTGGACGAGTGCTTGGTCTTATGCCACACCCTGAGGCTTATAACCACCCAAGTAACCACCCCTTATGGACTCTTGATAAAATACAAAATAAGTCAAGAATGTTGGGTACTGCGATTTTTGCAAATGCTATAAATTATTTGAAGTAATAAATCTTATTATTACAATACATTGTATTAATACTGATTTTGCGTGCTACTTTGTGAGCGTGGGAAGTGAGTTGTGGCTTATTCTGTATTTTGCAAAGCTAATTCTCTGGCTTTTTGATCACGTTCAAAAATAATTTGCAGTGCATCATCAACATTATTAAAATCTATTTTTTGCCCTGAGCTTGATTTTTCAAGCACTTTTGTGATTTTTTTCGGAATTTGAGTAAAGGAAATTTTTTCTTTTAAAAATAAATCCACGGCAACTTCATTAGCTCCATTTAATTCTATGCACAGATTTTCCTTAAAGGCTTTTTTAGCCAAGTTTAAGCAAGGAAAATTTTCATAATCGATTTGTTCAAAGCTAAGATTTTGCTTAGTTAAATCAAGCTCAAAAAGTCCATTATTTCTTTGTTCAAGCATTTTTGGAAAAGCAAGGCAAGCTCCAATGGGCAATTTCATATCGGGTAGGGCCAATTGAGCAAGCAAGGAAGCATCACGCCATTCAACTAAGGAATGTACAATAGATTGAGGGTGAAGCACAGCTTCAATTTTTTCAATGGGCAAGCCAAATAAATGACAAGCTTCAATAATTTCAAGTCCTTTATTCATTAATGTGGCGCTGTCTATACTGATTTTTGCCCCCATATTCCAGTTAGGATGTTTTAAGGCTTGTTCCTTTGTAACTGTTTCTAAAAATTCTTTATCTTTTCCTCTAAAAGGTCCACCTGAAGCGGTCAAAATTAAGCGTTTTATGTTCTTAGTACTTAGTTCAAAATTGTCCTGTGAAGTTGGCAAATAGGCTTGGGATAAAATGCACTGAAATAGGGCATAATGCTCTGAATCCACCGGTAAGATGATGGCCTTGTTTTCTTTGGCTAAATAGCGAATTAAATCGCCAGCCAAAACTAAAGACTCTTTATTGGCAAGGCAAATGGTTTTTCCGGCTAAAGTTGCATAAACTGTTGCTTCAAGTCCTGCCGCCCCAACTTGAGCTGAAAGCACTGTGTCAACTTCCGGTAATTGAGCCATGGCTTTATAGCCTTCTTTTCCCACATATATTTCAGGTTTGTAATTACTTGGCAAAAGATTTTTGAGTTTATCCAGATCACTGGGTGATTGAATTGCTAAAACCTCAGGCCTAAATTCTATGGCTTGCTCAGCTAATAATTCTATATTTTTTCCGGCAGCCAGAGCATAAATTCTAAATAATTCAGGCGTATAACGAATAACCTCAAGGGTGCTTTGCCCAATGCTTCCTGTGCAACCGAAAATGGCTACTTGTTTATAGTAAAAGTGGCTATTTAAGTTTATATTACTGATGTATTGCATAAAAAACCTATAAATTCAAAAATGTTGTACAAATTTCAAATCCGGCAATGGTGAAAATTAAACTATCAATTCTGTCCAAAACTCCGCCATGCCCCGGTAATATTTTTCCTGAGTCTTTCACATTGACGCATCTTTTAATTCCTGACTCAAAGAAATCTCCCATCTGTGTAAATACACTAATAAAAATACCTATTAATATAAATGTTTGTATAGAATTTGTATTAAAAACATTAAAATTCAGACCAAAGAATATGATGAGAAGCACAGTAGCAAGCAAACCTGCCGCCGAGCCTTCCACGCTCTTTTTAGGACTAACAGAAGCCCATATTTTTCTTTTGCCAAAGGAAATTCCTGCAAAATAAGCCACTGTGTCCGAAACAATGGGAATGGAAAAAACTAAAACTTGTTGTGCCTTAGTCATTTCTAAAGAAAAGCCTAAAATATATGGGAGATATAAAAATGAAAAAAGCATAATGGCAGCACTTTTCATATTTTTTAAACCTGTTTCATTACAGAAGTTTATCAGTGAAATTGTTGAAAAAAGTAAAATAGCCATTAAAATAAGGGCGTGAGAAATATTACTTGAGTAATAAAAGGTACAAAGTAGATAAAAAACACCAAAAGCTGGAGCAATAAATTTTTCTCTTTTTTTCCACTCGGGAAGAAATAGTTTGCCAAATTCCAATTGTCCTATAAATGAAGCAAGACAGATTAATAGCAAGAAAGCATAAGAACCAACATACCATGCTGTAATAATAGCAAGTAATAAGATGGAACCGGTTAATGCTCTTGAATAAAGTGAAGCAAATTTGCTTTCAGACATAAAGTTCCTCCATAACAATTAAACCCATTTTTTAACATTGACTATTTTAGAATAATTCAAAAAATTTCAATTGCCAAGGGCTAAAATTTGCTTTCAAATTATTTTGCCAAATACCAAGATTGACCTTACTTAAAATTTCTTTTGCACTAATAAATTGCTTATTACTTGGCAGGGAAATTTGAGCTGAAATATTTTTAGAACTAAGATTGATTATACTTATATAATATTTATTTTGTTCATCTTTTAAAACTAATGCAAAAAGCTCAGGTTTTGTTTTTAACACTTGTATAACTTCTGTGTAAGCAATATTTTTTAATTGTCTGTAATCGTATATTTTCTTTAACTGATTAGCTAGACTGTCATTTCTTGTTAATTGTTGCTCCAAGGGTAAATGCCAACTAATTAGATTGTCCAGCTTAACATTTTTATTTAAATTATAAGATGGTAATATGTTGTTTTCTATGATTATTCCCCTTAAGTCTTGCCCTGATAAAAATGGTAAGCCAGGCAATAGGGCTTGAAATGCCAAGTAAGAGAATTGAATTTTTTTAGCCTTGGTGTATTGAGTTAGTAAGGTTTGATTATTTTGTAATTCTTTTGGATAGCTTATTATTTTTTGAATTAATTTTAAATCATCAATATTTATTTTAGCAACGTTTGTTGCTAAAGTCATGGAGTTTGGGTTTGTAAATTGTTCAGATAAAAAATATTTTTGATAAACATCGGGTGAACCACGCCAGAGAGAGGAAAAACTTATATTTAGTTCAAGTGCTTTTTGCACATTTTGGGCTAAAATTTCTGAATTTTCCGTCAATAAAGCTTGTTCTAGGGCAGGCATAATTATTGTGTCAGCCACAAAATCTGTATTGGAATTAAGAAGTGAGGGAATAAGTTCCATGGGAAAAGCTTCGTTAATTATAGTGTAAGCACCGTAATTGTGTGCTGATTTATTCCAAAGACTTAAAGCAGATAAAGCAGGCCCTGCTAAGTTGGGATTTAGGAAATTAGTTTGAGTATTCTCTTGCAAACTGCTCACAACTTCTTGTCCCCACAAGTCACTTATATTTATTCCAACTAAGGCTTGACGTAATATTCCAACTTGTTGAATAATACTGGCAGTAAACAGTTTTTGTGCAGTTAAGCTTGGATCGGCATAATTTAAAATTGCAGTGTTTGGATTGTCTGCAAAGCGATAAATCCAACGACGCTCCAAACTGTCAACTCCACGGATTGGTGGAGAGAGAGCAAAACTTGGAGATTTTACAATATA
This sequence comes from uncultured Mailhella sp., assembly GCA_964369905.1. Lineage (GTDB taxonomy): Bacteria > Desulfobacterota > Desulfovibrionia > Desulfovibrionales > Desulfovibrionaceae > Taurinivorans. The sequence goes on from CAYJHF010000116.1 coordinate 6,131, forward strand.
ATCTCTGGCAAAATTTTCCGGGATAATTTTTTGTTCCACCAGTAAATTTTCATCTTCTTTGGTAAGTATATAAGGATTAAAAAAGTTATTTGCATTTGAATTTTTAGTGGGAAAATTTGACCAAAGCTTTCTTGGTAATTCCACCATCATAAAAAGCCCGGGGTAATCACGCACAGCATGCAATGCTAAAATAAAATCAGCACCAAGTCCTAGGGAAGGTTTTAGCATTTCACTGCCGATAATCATTTTATTTTGCAAACTGCGATATTGCTCTGTGTTTACAATTTGTTCAGCTAAATCATAGGAAATATTACCTTGAATTTCTAAGGAATTAACTGTTGATTTTTGCCCAAAGCTTATATTTGTATTAAAATTATACTGAGATAAAGGGCTGATAAATATGGAATTAATCCCAATTTTTTTAAGTGAACTATCTGTATTTGTTTGTAAAAAATTTGTTAAATATGTTTGAGATTTTTCTCTTTTAAAGTGCAGTGGATTGGCATAAAACCAAACAGGGGAAAGTTTGAGGAATTTATTTTTAAGATTACTGGCTGATGGATTTATCCAAGCTAGGTATGAACCTGAAACAATACGTATTTTATCAGGTGCTTGACGTAATAGTGATTGTTGCTCAAGCCAGTTTATATAAACTGGATCAGCCCTTAAAAAATCATTTTGTTCAGGGAGATTTGGTTTTACATTATTTGAAGTTGGGGCACAAGAAATAAGAAAAGTTATGCTAATTAAAAGTAAATATTTTAACATAGTTATAAAAGTATAAAATGAAATAGGGATGGATTTTGAAAATCCATCCCAGCATAATAAATTTTCAGGTTCTACCAAAATCAT
>CAYJHF010000117.1:0-6966 GCA_964369905.1 uncultured Mailhella sp.
TTGGTAAAAATATTCTTTGCTAACAGATAGTTATTATTATTTTCAGCATCGACTACACTATTCACAAAAGTTTTTTCCCATAAAAATAACTTTAGTCCCTTCTAGGGCGACGATCAGGGCGATCTTGGCGATTTCTATCCCCACTGCGTCCGTCCCTTGGGCGATCTTTGCGTGGTGGACGGGCGGTTTCTTCAGGATTCCATTCAATGCCTTGTTCTTCTTGGAGCACAACTTTGCGACTAGCTCTTACTTTATCGCCATTTACTTCAATTACTTTTACTTCAAGTACATCACCTAGTTTAACAACATCTTCAACCTTGGCAATTCTTTCAAGGCTTAGTTGTGAAATGTGCACTAGAGCTTCTAAGTTTGGAAGTAGTTCTACAATAGCTCCTATTTCTAGTATTTTAATTACTTTTGCATTGTAATTTTTACCAAGATCAGCTTTTTGATCGTAGTAAAGGATCATTTCTTTTGTTTTGGCCAAAGCCTCACTTGTAGGAGCAAATAGGCTTATAATTCCGCTGTCATCTATGTCAATACTTGCGCCTGTGGCAGCAGTTATGGCTTTAATATTTTTACCTCCGGGTCCAATAATCATTCTAATTACATCTGGATTGACTGTAATTTGTTCATATTGTGGAGCGTATACTGAGAGATTTTCACGGTAAGCAGGCAGAGCTTCTACCATAGTATTTAAAATATGTAGGCGAGCTTCTTTAGCTTGAGTCATAGCACGAGCCATAACATCAGTTGGCAGCCCATTTATTTTGATGTCCATTTGTACAGCTGTAATTCCTTCTGCACTGCCGGCAATTTTAAAGTCCATATCACCGAGCGCATCTTCATCGCCTAAAATATCTGTTAAAACAATGTATTCATCATCTTCCTTAATTAATCCCATGGCTACACCGGCAATTGGTGTTTTAATGGGAACGCCAGCGTCCATAAGGGAGAGGCAACCACCGCAAACAGCGGCCATGGAGGAAGAACCATTTGATTCTAGAGTTTCAGAAACTATTCTAATGGTAAAAGGGAAATCTTCTTGCTTTGGTAGGATTGATTTTAGAGCACGCTCAGCAAGGTGACCATGGCCTATTTCACGGCGTGAAACTCTAACCGGCTTTACTTCGCCAACGCTAAAGGGTGGGAAATTATAATGCAACATAAAATGCTTTAATTCGTCCCCGTTAATTCCGTCAATTCTAAGTTCATCTGTGCTAGAACCAAGTGTTGTAACCACTAGGGATTTTGTTTCACCTCTGGCAAAGAGAACTGATCCATGAGTTCTGGGGAGAACACTTGATTCAATTTCAATGGGGCGAACTGTTTTTGTATCTCTATTGTCTATTCTTGTGCCTTCATTTTTAATGCGCTGTCTAACAATATTTTTTTCCAACTTATCTAAGATGTCCCCAATTTCTTTGAGAGCTTTTTCATCTTCGCCATATTTTTCATCTTCAAGCATTTGAGTTTTGACTGTAGTTTTTACAGCTTTTCTTGCATCTTTGCGTTCAAGCTTGTCTGTAACTCTAAGGGCATTTTCCATGCCGGCAGCAAGAGCAAGTTTTTCCACATGGTTATAAAGAGTAACATCATCTTCTTTTGGTATAAAATCAACTTTAGCCTTACCAACCATTTTAATAAACTCTTTTTGAACTTCAATAAGTGGTTGAATGGCTTTGTGTCCCCATTCAAGAGCAGCAATTATAATATCTTCAGGCACAAATTTTGCTTCACCTTCAACCATAACCACGGCTGTTTCAGAGGCAGCAAAGACGAGATCAAGATCACTTTGTTCTTGTTCAGTTTTGGTTGGGTTAATGACAAATTCACCATTAATACGTCCAAGACGTGCTCCTGCAATTGGTCCGTCAAATGGAATATGAGAAATACAAAGGGCGGCAGAAGCGGCAGTTATGCAAAACACATCTGGCATATTTTGTCCGTCAGCAGATAAAACTTGGGCTAAAACTTGTACTTCATTGCCATAGCCTTTAGGGAAAAGTGGACGAATGGGACGGTCAATAAGGCGTGAAACTAGGGTTTCATTTTCGCTTGGACGTCCTATTTCACGGCGGAAATAATTACCAGGAATTCTTCCGGCTGCATACATTTTTTCGCTATACTCAACTGTTAGAGGGAAGAAGTCTTTAGGAGTTTCAAGTGGTGTTTCACAAACAGTAGCAAAGCAAACTGTCTCTTCACACTGCACCCAAACAGCGCCGGCAGCTTGGCGTGCAAGACGACCGGTTTCAAAAATAATTTCCTTACTACCAAGTTTGGCGGAAATTCTGGTGGAATTCAATAAATTCATGTTTTTCTCCTTTTGCTTAGGAGATTCTGCGGATAAATTTGAAATTTTCAAAACTATGCGCAGACCCTCCTATACAAATGTTTTAGTTATATTTTTACAATAAATAATTATTTATTACAAATAGTTACATTATAACAAAAATAATAAAATTAAAGGGGGATATACTCCCCCTTAATAAGTCCAATTAAAATAAAATATACTTTTTAGGACATATAGCTAATGTGCTATGATTTGACTTGACAAGCAATTGCATTATTTACGCAAGCCAAGTTTTTCAATGAGAGCACGATAGCGTTGCACATCGGTTTTTCTTAAGAATTTTAAGAGTTTACGACGTTGCCCAACTAGCTTTAATAGTCCAGTACGAGAGTGAAAATCTTTTTTATGCTCTTTAAAGTGTGCTGAAAGCCCATTTATTCTTGCTGTTAAAAGGGCAATTTGAACTTCAGGTGAACCTGTGTCACCTTCGTGTTTAGCGTGTGCATCAATTACACTCTTTTTTTGTGCTGCATCCATTACCACAGCTCTATCCTCCAGTCCATGTTTTACATGGAGTTAGTCAGTTAACAGTCCCCTAAGTATTTTAAAGACCTTTTTTTCATCCTGTATGCTTGCCTTTGCTAAAGCCAGTAGTTTATTATTATGACTTAAAAAGGCTGGGGAATTATTTTGGAAATCTCCAAAGGCCGAGCGATGCAAAATGGTATTGCCATTTTTAATAGCTACGGCTTCCACAGGATTTACTTCATAAACAGGCCAGTTTGGGAGGGCATCTGTGATGGGTAAAACCTTATTTTTAAGATTTTCTCCGTCCTCCACCAAGCTTTCAAGTTCATAAGCATGGTCCAAATAAAAGGGGTAACTGTATTCACGTGTCAGTTCAGTAAGCATTGCCCCGCATCCTAATCGCATCCCCAAGCTGTGGGCTAGGGAGCGGATATAAGAACCTGAACTGCACTTTACCCTAAAACGCAAGCTTGGAAACTTTATTTCCAAAATTTCAGCTTGCGAAATATAAATATCTTTTGTTTTAACCGGAACTTCTTTTCCGGCTCTTGCTAATTTATAAAGAGGTTGCCCATTATGTTTAGCAGCAGAATATGGAGGAACTTCTTGAGTGGATTTACCAATCCATTTTTTCACTTCATCTTGTATTATTTGTGGACTTAAACCTTCAAGGGTTCTTTGGTCCAAAACCTGTCCTTCAGCATCCCAAGTATCTGTGATAGTTCCAAGCTCAATGACTCCACTATAAGTTTTTTCTCCACCTTCCAAAATATAGGAAGAAATCTTAGTGGCTTCTCCAAGTAGTACTATTAACAAACCTGTTGCCATAGGATCTAATGTTCCACAATGACCAATTTTCTTTTGCCCCAAGCGTTTTATTTTGCTAATAGCCTTGGCAGAAGTAATCCCTTTGGGTTTATTAATAAGTAAAATTCCGTGTTCTTGCTTCATTTTTAGTCTAACTCTTTATTGAGGAAGTATTATTAACCTAGTTTTTAAGCTAAGTCTATTAAAAAGTAATGAAATTTTTATTTTTTTTATAAAAGTACATTTTCCAAGCTCATAAAAACACTTGCATTTTTATGAGCTTGGCTTAAAGTTTTTTGAAAAGGGCTTTTGAAAACCTTTTTTACCTGAATTATAATATGAAAGTTATCCGAACAGTAGTGACATTTAATAATCAAACCTCCAGCCAAAGTTTATTTCAGCCCCTTCATTACCGGCCTTTATTCCAGTGGTAAGGTGTTTATTAATTTCATAATTTGTAATTACCTTAGTTTCTTGATCGGTGACACCTTGTTCAACTCCAATATAAATATCATCTCTAACATATTTACCAATCTCCACAGAAATATTTTCATCTTCCTCATCAATATTATTGTCTGAACCACCACCTGCAGTGATTTTGAGTACATCAATGCCAAACAGTTTATTGCCAATATTTCTAATACCACCTGTAAAGTTAAAGCCGGCTAGGCTTGTAACGGTTGATGCAAGCTGAATTTTTTCATAAACACTAAGCTCAGCCACAGAGGAGAAAAATAAAATACGAGCTATAATTTCGTCCTGCGGTAGATAAGGCACACTAGTAAGGTTTAATTCAGGTTTTTGAGGTGTTCCGGTAAGCTGTACTTTTATGTCTGTATCATCAGCTTCATAACCTAAAGAAAGATCAATAAGAGGTGTTAGATTAACTGTTCCATCAAACTGAACCTCTCCATTTTCAAGAATAAACTCTCTGTCTAGCAAATTCATCCTACCATTTAATGCTTTAATATAACCACCAACAGTTGGTTTAGATGTTTTACCTCCAATTTTTAATTGTCCTGACCATTCAGTTTCAAGACTTGGAGCATAAACAAAGAAACTATTTTCTATTTCAATCTCCACATTCAAATTGCCAATTTCTTTGCGATTGACTCTTTGGCGTTTGTTAGGGTTTTCTACAATATTTAAACTTGGAACTGAGCTTGTTTGAATATTACCTAAATTTATTTCTCCCCTATCAATTTTTAGTTTACCTGCAATATTTATATCTTCAATTATACCGTCTAATTGTAAATCACCTGAGATACTTGCACTAACATCATTTCTTTGTAAAGGTGCAAATTCAGGAATATTTCCACTAAGATTAATTATTCCCATGGATTTTTCATAGGCTTCAATGGATCTTTGTTCAGCCCTGCTTGGCTTATCACCCTTAATTATAATAGGGTGATTATAGTTGCCAAAGGAAAGCCAAGGTAAGGTAACTTCTCCATTTATTTCAACTCTTCCCTTATCATTATCAGTTGCACTAAGAGCTAGTTGCCCTTGTCCATAGGGCTCTAGCATAAAATCAAAATCAATATCCTTTAATAAAATACCTAAAATTAAGTCTTCAAATTTGGCATTTTCTATTTTTGCTTGTAGTTTTATTAATGGCTTATTTATATTGCCTGAAACTTGCCCGTCTATTAACAAATCACCAATAAATGTTGTACCCTCTAATGGAACATATTGCCAAATAGTGATTAGCTTGCCATCATACTCAATTGTACCTACAATAGGTGCATTTTGAATAATTTTTAAGCGAGGAACACTTTGCAAAGGAGCTTTGACTTCTATTTTTGCTTTTTTCGCTCCAAGCTTTTCACTATTTACTAGACTTATGGCCAAAATTAATTCATGTATATAAGCACCGGGGTTTAGTTTTCCGTTTATATCAATAGAAATGGGTGGAAAACCTGTGGTTTTAAAGTCAGTTATGCGCATATCCGTATAACCATTTGGATTTTGCGATGTACCGCTAAAGCCAAAACGCCCATAAAAATAACCATCAATGCCAAATGGTAAGTTGCCAAGGTCTATGTCTTTCCACCAACCATCTAGGTTCACAGTTTCAGTATTAACACTTCCATTAATTTGAAATTCACCCTTTGGAGCCATGGTAAACCTGATTTTATTGGCAGAAAATTCTTCTTGGGAAAAAAGAAATTGACCTTTTTGCTTTAGCCTTATGTCCGTTTTAGTTTTAGCTTGTATAAAACTAAACTCGTTTAAATCTAGGAAAAAATATTGCTTTTCCCTGTCTATGCCAAATATTCCGTCAAAATTCAGTTTAGCTTCTCCTTGTGAACCTATTTTTAACCTAATATCCTCCAAGCCCCCACGGGCTGTGAATTGCAAATTTTCTGATTGAATTGGGTCTAAGTCAATTTTGCCAATTTCAAGATTTGTGTTAATTATTGGATTTACCCACAAATCATTTATGGATAAAGACAGAACATTTTCTAAAAGCTTATAGTCTGAATAGGCAAAATTTTGTATTGTTAGTTCAGAGTTAATATTTTGAACCATATTATTTTTATCAGTCTTATTTTTGAAAAAATTTAAACTAAATTCACTTTGCTCTATGCTAATAGGCAAGCCCAGTAAACTACTTATTTCATTAAAATTATTTATATTAAAGTTAATATTTCCGGTTAAAAATGGATAATTTCTTAAATCATTAAGATAAGAAGAAGTTGAGGGAAATTCAGCCATTAATCCACCACTCAAAATAATTCCAAGTCCATTTAGCTGAATTTTATTGAGTTCAATACTTCTTTGCTTACCTGAATTCATACCTAATATTTCAGGGCTGATTACAATTTCAGATTGATATTTCAAGGGAATATTATTAAAAATAGCAGATAAATTTACAGCAAGCGGCAGAGGTTTGCGTTCATTATTTAAAATTTCTCTATAAAGTCTTATAACCTGCAAGCCATATAAATTTTCTTTTTCCTCATTTGTTGTGTTGCTTTGAGTTTTCTGTTCATTTGATGAAGTAGCATCTTGTCCATGTATTTGCTTTTGTATAGCTGTTTCTACCTCTTGCAAGGCCTCTAAACTTTCAACTTGCTGATTAGATAAATTATCTTCCAGCACAACAGAATTCTCATTTGAAAACTTGCTACGGTCACTACCAATGGAAAACTCTAGGTCCTTTAATTCAATAACTTGTGATTTGCTTTGTAAAAGATGCTCATCAGCAAAATAGTTGATAAATTCTGAATTTTCTTTTTCCAAAGATTCCATTAGTAATTCTTGCTCTTCCTTAGCACTCTCAGAAATTTGAGCTAAATTTTCAATTTTAAGATGAGGAATGTTAAGATTAA
>CAYJHF010000118.1:0-6760 GCA_964369905.1 uncultured Mailhella sp.
CTCTTCTGGCTTGAAAATCTGTGCAAGTTGAACAAGAAGAAATTTCACGATAAGTATTTTGTGCCGGTAGCCAAACCTCAATATCGTAGGTTTTTGCTGCACTAAATCCCATATCACCTGTGCATAGCACAATGGTTCTATAGGGCAATTCTAGGCGTTCAAGCAAGGTTTCAGCACAAGTGCGCATTTGCTCCAAATCCTCCCATGATTTTTCTGGGTGGGCAAAGTGTACCATTTCAACCTTAGTAAATTGGTGCTGACGAATTAATCCCCTTGTGTCTTTGCCATAAGCACCTGCTTCGGATCGAAAGCATGAGGTGGCTGCTGTATACCATATTGGCAAAGCACTTTCTTCTATTACTTCATCACTATGCAAATTCGTTAAAGTTACTTCTGCTGTTGGAATAAGGAAATGATCCCAGTTTTCTATTTTAAACAAATCTTCTTCAAACTTGGGCAATTGTCCTGTGCCCTGCATGGTTTTACGGGTTACAATAACCGGAGTCATTACTTCTAAGTGATTAAATTCAGTGCTTTGAACATCTAAGTAATAGTTCATAATGGCTCGCTCAAGGCGGGCAATAGCTCCACAAGAAACACTAAAGCGTGTTCCTGAAAGCTTACTGGCTCTTTCAAAGTCAAGACCTTGCAACTGTAATCCCAGATCCACATGGTCTTTTGGAGTAAAATCAAACTTTCTTGGCTCTGCAAAGCGTTTAACTTCCACATTTTCTTCTTCACCTTTGCCTATAGGAACTGAAGAATCAGGAATATTTGGAACATCAAGCATAAAATGTTCTTGCTTTTCCTTGATTAGATTAGTTTGTGCGTCCAATTCCTTGATTTTATCAGAAAGTTTGCCAAGCTCTTCTGTTATAGCGGAAATATCTTCACCTGCTTTTTTTAGTTGTGCAACTTTAGCAGATTCAGCATTACGACGACCTTTCAGATTTTCAACCTCTAAAAGAGCAGCTCTTCTTTTAGCATCTAAATCTAAAAAATCTTGAATATTTATATTGGAATTTCGATTGGCTAAGGCTGTTGCAACCTTTTCCGGCTCTTTTTGCATTATTTTCAAGTCTAACATATAAACTCCTTAGAATTTTTAAAAAAATAATTTAAAGTCAATTTATCCTTTACTTTGTGGATTGGCAAGTATAATCTTTTGAGTAGATTTTTATGGAATGTAGGTAATTAATTATGATAGCAATTTTGGATTATAAGGCAGGCAACCAAACAAGTGTGTTAAGAGCCTTAAACTTTCTTGGAATTGAGGCAGTTATAACAGAAGATGATGAAACACTACTTAAAGCTGATGGAGTTATTTTTCCTGGAGTTGGAGCAGCAGCTCAGGCCATGGAAAGATTAAAAAATTCTAAGCAAGATAGTTTACTCAGAAAAATTGTTGATAAAAATATACCATTACTGGGCATTTGTCTTGGCTGTCAAATATTGCTAGAGTTTAGCGAAGAAAGTAATACAAAAACCTTGGGAATTATTCAAGGAAAGTGTTTAAAATTTCCTGAAAATTGGCGTGAAGATGTACTTGATGCAAATGGACAAACCATTGGTGAAAAAAATATTTGCATTCCTCACATGGGTTGGAATTCCCTAAAAATCCATAAACAAAGTCCCATCTTAGAGCACATAAATAGTGGTGATATGGTATATTATGTGCACAGTTTTTATCCAAAGCCTGACGATGATAATTTATGCCTTGCCAGCACAATTTATGGTGAAGAATTTTGTGCTGTATTTGGGTTTGACGGTTTATGGGCAACACAATTCCACCCTGAAAAAAGTGGTAAAGTTGGATTGCAAATATTAAAGAATTTTGCCAATTATTGTAAAACAAAGAAGTAAAAATATATAGAACTATTGGAGAATATAATGGGTGCAAACTTATGCAAAAGGATTATTCCCTGCCTAGATGTGAGAGATGGCAAACTAACCAAGGGTATAAAATTTGAAAATAATGTTGACATTGGAGATCCTGTTGAAATTGCCAAGCGTTATTATGAAGAGGGGGCAGATGAAATAGTTTTTTATGACATAACGGCTTCCCATGAAAAAAGAGGTATTTTTATTGAAGTTGTTGAAAATGTTGCAAAAAATATATTCATACCCTTTAGTGTTGGCGGGGGAATTAGTAGTGTTGCTCAAATGCGTGAGGTGCTTTTGGCCGGAGCTGAGAAGATTTCTATTAATTCTGCTGCCGTTAAAGATCCTGATTTAATTACTAAAGGAGCAATGGCTTTTGGCTCTCAGGCCATTGTGGTTGGTATGGACGTAAAACAAGTTGAAAAAAACGATAATATTCCATCAGGTTATGAAATTGTTATCCATGGGGGCAGGAAATATTGTGGTCTAGATGCAATTTTATGGGCAAAAAAATGTCAAGAACTTGGAGCGGGGGAGCTTTGTGTAAATTCCATAGATGCAGACGGAACAAAACAAGGTTATGAGCTGACTTTAACTAAATTGATTTCTGAGGCTGTGAGTATTCCTGTAATTGCTTCCGGAGGAGCAGGTAAGCCATCTGACTTAACCGATGCTGTAACTACAGGTAAGGCCCAAGCTGCCCTCATTGCTTCCATTGTACATTATGATGAGTATACAATAGCTGATTTGAAGGCTGAATTTGTTAAAAAAAATATTCCTGTACGTTTATAATTTAAATAATAAGGTTTTATTATGAAAGGTTTTGTGAATTTAATTACTGTAATATTTATATGTGTTATTTTAGTGTCTTGTGGTTCAAAAGATGATAAAATGAGTCAAAATGATAATTCAACTGCTCTTGCCAAAAAAGTCGTGAATACTTTAAAAACACAAGTGGGACGTTCATATAAACTAGGTGGAAGCTCACCAAAAAGTGGATTTGATTGTTCAGGGTTAATATATTGGGCTTATAATGAGCATGGAATTTCTGTGCCCAGAACAACGAAAAAACAAGCTAAAGCCGGCAAAAAAGTCTCTCGAAAATCCCTTAGAGCAGGGGATATAATTGTATTTAAATCCAAACCATCTCCAAATGGTTTGCATACTGCTGTTTATTTAGGCAACAATAAAATAATTCACGCTCCAAATGCCAAAAAAGATGTAGAAATTGTAATTCTAAATGGCGGTTATTGGGGTGAACAGTTTAAAGAAGCCAGACGTATAATTGGCAAGGTATAAATATTTAAATTTTTTAGGTGTTCTATGAATTTAGGCTTTTCTCATTTTATAAAGTTATTACTAGTTCTTATTATATGTGCATCTTGCACCAAGTCTGATAATGTAAATTTGGATGCCAAACATGATAACACAAAAAGCACAGGTAAGGAAGCAGTTTCTGCACCCTATCAAGCAGAAGCAGTTGAAAACGCCTATAATTATGACATTGTTTTCCATGACATAACATTACACTATGAAGATATTACAGCCTTAGATCTTGAGGAAAAAAAAGCAGAACTTGAAATAGTTAAGACTGAACTGCTTGAATTATTTAAAAAAAATAGTCAACTTAATTTTTTACAAAAAGAACCACTAACTAGCACTGTAGCTCTGGAAAGAAGAGCTAATAATGATGTGGCAAGTGCCATAAAGATAATGGAGTCTTATGGATTTTATGCCTCAACAGCTGATTTTACAATTGATTTAGATCAAGAGCCTTATTTAGTTACTTTAAATTTATATCCAAACAGTCAATATTCCATTGGTGAAGTAAAAATTAAATATACTCAACCAGATGAGGTTACAAATGTTTTTTTTAAAAATACTCGTATGGTTGGTTTTTTAAAAAAACGTGAAGCCAAGGCATATTCTTTTGAATTTCCTGAACAATTGGAAAATATTAACAATAAAAGAGCTAAAGCCGCTGATATTTTGTCTGCGGCCAATGCACTTATTTATCCACTAACAGAAAATGGTTTTCCCGAGGCTAGGCTTGTTTCCACAGGTTTTGCAGTGGACAAGGAAAAGCTAAAAATTAATGGTACAGTCTTTATAAATCACGGAATGCCTGCATTAATGGGGGCGGTTAAAGTTGAAGGCAATGAAAAAGTTTCAAGCAACATCATTAAAAAATTAGCCACTTGGAGAAGAGATGAAGTTTGGAATGAATCAAAAATAATTGAATACATTCATGCTCTGCAAAAAACAGGCTTATTTAGTAAAATAGATATTTCCTACGATAGAAAGGTTTACCAGGATTATCGCAAAAACGTACAAGCCTATAAGGCCTATTTAAGAGAAAAAAACAGGCAAAAAATTGGCAGTTCTTCTAAAACAGATCAAGAAATTGAAGATGGTTTTAAAATAAAGCAAATGCCTGAGCCGATAGTTTTACCTGTAAAAGTGTTATTAACTGAGTCAACCTCAAAAACGTTAAGTGGTTCGGCTTTTTATTCCACTGACACAGGCTTTGGTGTTCGAGCAGCTTGGGAGCACCGTAATTTCTTTGGTAATGCAGAGAGGGTTAGACTTGAGCTCCCTCTATCTCAAGATGAAGCCTTGTTTTCCGCTGAGTATAGACAAATTGCCTTTATGCACCCCAAACAAGAATTAATTATTAGGGGGCGTGGTGGTTATGAAGACACAGATGCCTATGAGCGTAATTTTATGGACTTAGGTTTTGGCATATCTCGGGAAATAAATGAAAGATGGTCTGTGGAGAATATTTTATATTTTGACTTGGTAGAGCCAAAAGATGAACCAAATGAAATTAGCTATCACTCTTTTAGACTAGAAAATTCCATTCAATATGACAGAAGAAATAATAAGGAAAATCCTACAGGTGGTTATATTGCAAAATTTGTATTTTCACCATTATGGGGGCATGATTATGAAGATTTTTATAGCTATGCCACAGAAGTTGAAGGAACAATTTATAAAAGTATAGCTGATCACATTGTTTTGGTTGCCAGACTAGGCCTTGGAATTATGCCGGGCTCGCCCTATGAAAGAATTCCACGTTCGGAAAGATTTTTTATTGGTGGGAATAATACAGTTAGAGGTTTTGCTTATCAGGAGCTTGGACCACACGATAAAGATGATGACCCGCTCGGTGGACTCTCTTATAATTTTTATAACTTTGAAGCAAGGTATAACCTTACAAAAGAATTATCCATAATACCTTTTGTGGACGCTGGTATGGTTTATGAAGATAATGAACCAAGGCTTGGGCAAGATTTAGCTTTTGGGGCAGGCATTGGAGGAAGATATTTAACTCCGGTGGGCCCAATTCGCCTTGATTTGGCTATTCCCCTTACAAAACCCAATGAAACCACAGATAAAGAATGGACTGATTTTCAAATATATATCAGTATTGGACAGGAATTTTAATGCTTGAGCCAAAGAGATTTATTAAAAAAGCTATTAAAGTAGTTATTTTTACAATACTAATTATTTCTACTCTTATACTTGCTTGCGCCCTTACTATTTCTTTAGTTTTAAGAATGGATTTTGCTGAAAATTATTTAAAAGACTTAGCTGAAAATTATATAAATCAAAGTGTTAATCCCTATGAAGCAAAACTTAAAATTACAGATCTTGAGCTTAAAATACCATTTTCACTTGCTGCAAACGGCATAGATATTATGGATAAAGATGGAGTATTTGCAAAAATTGACAATATAAATCTAAGTAATGATTTTTTTTCTTTATTTCGTTATCTTGTGATTGTTCCTAAAGCTGGAGTTGAAAATATTCATATTTTCCGATTACCTAATCTTACTTACCCAAAAGTAGCAAAGGAAGAAGAAAATCTTACATCAGGGCAGTTCTTTATGCCTAACTTGGAAAATATATTTAACCAAGTGGCTGATATAATTTTTCATTATGATTTTCCGACAATTTCCTTAGAAAATATTTATGCCGATAATATTTTACTGGATAAAAATTTATTATTACAAATTAGAGAAAATTTTATTAATGGGCAAGTAACACCATTAAAAGAAGAGTTTGAGCAAATGAGATTGAGTTTTAATCTCAATTCAACCATAGATAATAAATTATTACACCTAGATAGTAATATTCAATTAAGCCAAGACAATTCTACGCCCATGACTTTTAATACAGTATTTACTCTGCAAAAAAGTAAGGAAGTTGATTTTAAACTAAATTTATCTGATGCTGATGGAATTGTTTTAAATTTATTGGAAAAGATTTTAAATATACCATTTTCTGAAAATGATTATGCTCAACTTTCCATGCAAGGCACAGGAACATTTTCAGATTTTACTATAGATTATCAAGCTGATTTTCTGAATGAACATTACTTGAAAAAAACTTTACAAACACAGGGTGAAATTGGCCTAGTTCCATTTTTTATCACTTCTAAAACAAAGTTTGCACCAAGGTTTGACAGTCTTTTTACCAGTGGTGATATGGAGTTTAATGAGAAGAAAATGATAAACTAAATAATATTGCTAATGTTTTAAAAATTATTCAATTTGATTATGAGCTTTTAAATAAAAACTTTAATTTTGTTTCTAATGACTTACATTTTTTACTGGGTGATGAACAAAATTCAAAAGGGCAACTTGCCTTAGTATTTTCCAAAACCGATTATCCTCATCTTAGCTCAGATGGAATTACATTTAATTCAAAAAATATAGCAGCTTCCCTTGAGGCATTTTTATCTTATGATTTAGATTTAAAAGCCAACGCTTCCATATTGGATTTATCCTTTCTAAGCTCGGCCTATCAAAAAATTTCTGGCAGTCGAAGTAGCGAATTTTCTTTGTCCGGTGATATTAGTAAATTTATTTATGAT
>CAYJHF010000119.1:0-1928 GCA_964369905.1 uncultured Mailhella sp.
CCTCAATATTAAGTTTAGAAGCATATGAGTTTGGTATGCAAACACTAAAAAGTACAAGAAAAGTAAAAAATTTTAAAGTTATTGAGGCTGTTTTCATTCTTTATCCTATTTTAAAAGTGTTCTTTACGCTTTGATGATGAAGCAATTCCGAGGGCAGTGCGATATTTTGCCACAGTTCTGCGGGCAATATTAATGCCTATTTCATCTTTTAGTAAATCACAAATTTTTTCATCTGCCAGAGGGCTTTTAGGGTCTTCTTTGGAAATCATTGATTTCCATCATCTGACTCAATGGCACTATTAAAAAAGAATTTTAATTCAAATATTCCATAAGATGTTGAAACATATTTATTTGTTGTAATACGACTCACGGAAGATTCGTGCATTTCTATATCTTCGGAAACATCTTTTAAAATTAATGGTTTAAGTTTATTTACACCATGTTCAAAAAAATCACGTTGAAATTTTACTATACTTTCCATAACTTTATACAAAGTACGCCGTCTTTGCTCTAAGCTTTTAATTAACCAAGTGGCTGAAGCAATTTTTTTTTGGCTGTACTCCTTGGTTTCTTGTGATATATTTTCATCATTTTTGTTGATAAAATCATTTAAATGTAAATGTGGAATATCATCACTTAAAACAATAATAAAATCTCCGTTGCTTGGGTAAACATGAATATCTGGACTAACATAAATTGGCTCAACATCACCAAAACTTGTGCCAGGCAAAGGATTTAAAGATTGAATTACTTCAATGTATTCTTTTAATGTTTCCAAATCTATTTTAAACTTACGAGTTAATGGCTTATACCTGAATGTTTCTAAATCGTTGAGGTGATATTTTATTAAATCAGTTAAAATACTATCTTTATCATAACCTAAAACTTCAATTTGTACTAGTAAACATTCTTTTACAGAGCGAGAGGCCAGTCCGACTGGGTCAAGTCTTTGAATAAACAAAATCATCTTTTCAGCTTGTTTTATTGTACAGCCGGCTTGTTCTGAAATTTCTTCAACACTTGCTTGTAAATATCCTGCTTCATCTAAATTGCCGACTATACATTCACCTATTGCAACCTCTACTTCATTTAATTTTGAGAGTCTAAGTTGCCAACTGATGTGTGAATCAATTGTTATTTTGCCGGAATATCTTGTTTCAATTGGGTTTAAGTCGTCAAAGCTTTCAAAACTTTTCTGGTTTGAAACTCGAGGAGAACTTGAGAGCTCTCCAAGATAATTTTCCCAGTCACCATTGGAATTTACTTCTTCAAAGCTATAACCATCTTCTTCTGTTTTTTTCTGTAAAAGAGTGCCGTCTTGTTCAAATTCAGAGCTTGAATTACTCTGCATTTCTTCAAGAAATGGGTTTTCAAGTAATTCTTGTTGAATATGATCCACAAGTTCAAGGTTGGACATTTGCAACAATTTAATTGCTTGTTGTAATTGTGGTGACATTAGCAATTGTTGAGTTTGTTTCAACTGTTGCTTGAGTTCTAATGCCATGGCTACTCCTAGTTTAGAGCAAAACAAAATCAATTATAGTTTGGATAATTGTCAGGTGATTATATATAAAAAACTACGCTCTGCATTTCTTATGCCATAATTTTTTTTTTCTGGCAAGATAATAAATTGTGAATAAAAAAAGTTTTAAAAAAAATTAAAAATGGCAAAAAAATCTGCTTTGCTAAAGTAAAGTTTTTTGTTATTGTTTTTCTTTGACTATTTAGATGATGTGGTTTAGGCTAATAAACCTCTGCACAATAAAATAATTGTGCAAAAACTTCATAGAAATAATAAGAAAGATTTAAAATTTAAGAAAAAAATGGTATGGAGTAGTTAATGGATTCTAGGCAAGCTAAAGATACTTTGGCTAGGGCAAAATTATATGCCTCAAAAGGTAATTATCTTGAGTCATTAAAAGATATTT
>CAYJHF010000119.1:1938-6756 GCA_964369905.1 uncultured Mailhella sp.
CCTTTCTAACCGTGATGTTAGAATGTATGTAAGGGAAGTATTACAAATTTATGTAAAAGATCCTGATGTTGCCAATTTATTTGCACCGCATAGAGCTGTTCTAACCTCTTATAATAGTGGGCAGGAAAAAAATTTATATAGTGCTCTCAAAAAAGTCTATGATCAAGTTGTTGAATCAAAAAAAGAAAAATATGAGGACGCATTGGCTAGGAAAATGAATTTGGACAAATTTATGAGTCGCGGGGCACGCCACCTATCTGAAAAACAAATTGATAAAGCTTTGGAAATGTTTGCTGAAGCTGCTAACTTCTATAAAGATGAAAATGGTTTTTTCTTATACATTGGAAGGCTGTTTATGGAAGCTAAGAGTTTGCCAAATGCTGTTTTATACGTTAAAAAAGAACTAGAGGTCAATCCCAACAATGAGTTAGCCAAGAGCTTGTTAAAAGAATTAGCTGTAAATGTTAAATAAAATTTTAGATGGTTACAATTAGCTAGGCAATTAAAGGTGGTTTTTATGAGAACTCTTCGCTTTTTACATCTTTCTGATTTACACTTGGATACAAATTTGAGTGTAATTTCCCATAAAGAACAATTTAATTTTCAGCATTCACCCTATGTCGCCTTAGAAAATTTTTTACAACTATGCCGTAAAGAATTACCTGATTTTATTATATTTTCAGGAGATATATACAATACTGAAGAAGCAAGTTTAAAAGCGCGTCTAACTTTGAAAAATGCTTTTGAAGAACTTTCAAACCTTAAAATTCCAATTTATTGCGCCCACGGCAATCATGACCCATTAACTGTTGAAGCAAGCACAGAATTTTCTTCCATTGCTTGGCCTTCAAATGTGCATATTTTTGGTAGCGACTGGGAGTATTTTTCTTTTCCTCCAACGGATCAGAATAATGTGCAAAACGCTGTTGAACCGGAACTTGCAAGAATTTATGGGATAAGTCATACAAGTAAAAATGAAAGCAAAAATTTGCTCTCACAGTTTAGTCCTAAACTTGAACATGGTATTAATATTGGAGTATTACACACAAGTTTAACAACTCCTACTGCAAAAAATAAAGGCCATGAACATTATGCTCCTTGTTCTGAAAAAGAATTGCAAGAAAAGCAGATGGACTATTGGGCCTTAGGCCATGTACACAATTATACTGTTGTAAGTGAAGAACCATTAATAGTTTTTTCTGGCTCAGCTCAAGGTTTAAATATAAATGAGCTTGGCTCTCATGGCTGTGTTATGGTTGAAATCAGCTATCACGATGATGGGCATATTTCTAAGCCAAAATACACATTTTATGCTCTTGCACCGGTGGAATGGCACTTGCTCGATGTTAAATTACCTTCACGGCAAGAAGTTGATAGCATTACAAAAGTTCAAAAAATTATTACTAAGGCAATCAGTGACTATGTGCAAAAACTTACAATTTCACCTCATTGCCAAGTGTTAGCCTTTAGAATAAAATTGCAGGGAAATAGCGATGTTTCATCACTTCTTAAAGAAATTGAAGTAAGGCATGAACTTTGTAATTCTTTAGAAAAATCAAATGTTGCGCCTAAAATTTTTGTTTTAGGCGAAGTTTTTAGAGTTAGCAGTCAACTTAGGAAGAATGAAAGGGCTTATGGCCAACTTGAAAAAGAAGCAACAGAGCTTTTGAAGAATAAAATTTTACGTTATACTTCAAATATAAAAGAAAAAAATAAATTATATGCCAAGTCAGCTGAGAAGACATCTAATGGCCTTCTTGATAGAGCAGAAGAAATCAGTGTTGAAGTATTTGAACCAAGCCAACAATAAATTGTATTTTTTATTTAGGATTTACCATGTATATTAAAAATTTTCACATTGAAGAATTTGGGCCTTTAAAAAATTTTACTGTGGAGGATATTTCTTGTGCAGTGGCAGTTTTTTTAGGAAAAAATGAGGCCGGAAAAAGTTCAAGCATGGAATTTATTCGCACAATGTTAATGGGTATTCCCAGTAAAAGAAACTCATTAACTCAAACCATCAGAAATTCCAAGGGTGGAAATATGCTAATGTATGATTCTACCTATAATGATGTGAAAATTGTTAGAAATTTTCAAGAAAACCCCAATCAAATACAATTATATGATGGTTCAGGCAATAAGCTAAAAGAGAATATTCTTTCTGAAATGTTTGGTGGAGTTAGTCGTGATGTTTACAGAATGATATTTGGATTTAATTTAGTGGAGTTGCAAAATATTGGTAATTTTCATGGCTCTGAGGTGTTTAATACACTCTTAGGCGCAAGTTTTGGGCTTGGACTAAGGGGGCCTGTTCTTGCTCTTGAACAAATTCAAGAAAGAATGGATAAATTATATAAAGTACGAGGAAAGAACTCCACAATACAAAAACTTTTTGATAGTTGGAATAATAATAAAACCTTGCTTGATGAGGCTTACCAAGAGCTTAGCCAGTTTGATATTTTGCAAAATGAGCAAAAAAATTTAGATGCAAATTTGATAAGTTATCAAACAGAACGCAATAATAAATTGAAAAAAAATGAAGAGTTACAATTTTTACTCTCCAATTATCCCCAATGGGAGAAATGGGCTCAATTACAAAATGTTCTGAAAAAACTACCACCAATTACTGTTTCTTTTCCTCAGCATGCTGAGTTAGTTTTAGAAAGAATTTTGGAACAAAGAAGAATTAAAGAGATTAGTATTGACAATTTTAATGCCAAACTTGATGAAATAGATGCTAAAAATGAAAAAAGTAATAACAATAAATTTTTATTGGACGAGCAAGGAAGTATTCAAAGGTTAA
This sequence comes from uncultured Mailhella sp., assembly GCA_964369905.1. Classification (GTDB taxonomy): domain Bacteria; phylum Desulfobacterota; class Desulfovibrionia; order Desulfovibrionales; family Desulfovibrionaceae; genus Taurinivorans. The sequence goes on from CAYJHF010000119.1 coordinate 4,742, forward strand.
TGGAAGAAAAGGGTGCTTATCGCAGTGCTCTTTCAGACTATACAACCCTTATGTTTAAAAAGGAACAATTTTTGCCAACTTTGGCTGAGGCAAGCGCTAACTTAAAACTAAAATGGATTTTACTTGATGGTCAAAGTTCTGAGAGAGAAAAACTAAATCACAAAGGTTTATCTGAATATTTACAAAATATTTCTTATGATGAAAATTTTGTTACAGGTTTTGCAGGCTATGAAGTAAATGTTTTAAAGGCTGAGTCAGCTATGCAAAATGCTTATACAGCACTAGAATATGCTGAACGAGATTTAAAACTTGCCCTTGATAAAAAGCAAAAACTCATTGATGAAATAGAAGAAGAAAAAGCAAACTATCTGGAAAAGGTAAAACCTGGAATGGATACTTCTTTTGTGAATAGTGCATTTGAGTTAATAAGAAAAAGCAAAGTTTCTTTACAGGAAGTACCTAATTTTTTAAATCAAGGATTACTCACATTTGAAGATTGGAAAAATCAAGTTTCTAAGCTGGCTCTTACTAGCCCGATAGATCACCCTGATTTATTTGTTGATGTGGAAAAGCCTGATTTATCTCATATTCATTTTGATTTAATTCCTGAACAAAATAATCAGATTTATTATGCCTATATATCCTATATTGTTAAGATGATGCGTGAGCAAAAAAGTAAGGTTTTGGATATTGCAAAGCAATTTGTCGAGGAAGAAGATGCTCTTGTTGAACTTCAGGGCAAACTAAGAGAAATAAATAGAAAAATTGAAGAATTAGAAGGTAAATACCCTAATATAACTAAACAAAATACTGAAAATATACAAGATACACCAGAATACTTAGAAGCCCAGAACCTAGCCTTATTAAAATTGCAAAGTATAAATGAACGTAGGGCAGAGGGTATTGATAATTTAAAAAAATTACAAAATGATCAAGAAGAAATAACTGATAATATAAGAGAAAATAAAATTTCAAAAATGGCTTATCTTCCCGGGGCATTGTGTTTATTATTTAGTTTTGCTTTTTTTGGTCTCAGATTTTTTGGGGGACAGGATTATATTGTTTTAGATCAAAGCCAAAACATATTTGCGCCTTACTTGGGATCTCTATATATACCATATTGGATTTGTTTGGTTTTATTGGCTTTTTCCGGTTTAAGTCTTGTCTTACCATGGCATAAGGATAAAGAAGTTCGAGGTGCTGTGTCTATTCTTGGTGACATAAAGGATAAGCTAAAAAATTCCATTGAAAACTTAGTAAATTTAAAGCATGAAGACATCAAGGTTATTGAAAGTAATTTTGGAATTGATGAAAATAGTCAATTTACTTTTTACAATAAAATTTTTCAAGTCTATTCAACAGGTGGCAATGGTAATTTGAATAATTTGAGTTTGACATTAGATGATACTGCTCAAAAAAATACTAATATTACACAGAGTTTATTTGATTTACCTAATGATAGTGAACCTGTTACAACTTTAGAATCGGCTGAGTTTTATAATTTGACTTATCAATCTATTACTAAAATAATTTCGGATAATGAACTTTACCAGTCCATGGTAGGTAATTTATTTTCTGAGTTGAAAAAACTTTGGGAAAATGAATACGAGCGTTTTCATAATAAAGAACAAAACAGCGTAATTGAACAAGATTTTGCTCAATATACAAGCCTTTTGAGTGAAAAAAATATATATCAAACCTTAGTTCAAGAGCATGAAGAAACAATTTTTGATTATCGTCAAGAATGGAATGAATTTTTTAAAGAGTTTTTCTTTAATGATGTTCCTGCACCAAATCGCATGGAGGCTTTTTTCATGCGAATAGAAGCTTGTGTTAATCTTGAAAAACGCTTTTTATCCATTAATGAAGAGTATAAAAACTATTTTTCAGCTATTTATAACTTGCAAGAATTTGCACAAACTAGTTTTAATGATATTTTGCAAACTTCAATTTTTAATAAAAGAATAAGATTGCCACAATTGATATTGAAAATTGAAAAGAAATTAATTGAAATA
>CAYJHF010000120.1:0-6741 GCA_964369905.1 uncultured Mailhella sp.
AAGGGGAAAAAATATAATTAAAGAAATTTTTACAGAAGAGTTTAACTCTAGGGCTGAGCTTGGTATAGTTTTAAGCGATAATTTGTCATATTCTGAATTAGATGAAAAAATAGAATTTTTTTCTAAAAATGCTTGTAGGCGATTTAAGCTAAAAATTAGCCCTGAAACTAATTTAGAAAGTTTAAAGCATATTATTAATCATTATTCTAAACTTGAGCCCAACCCTTTATCCTTTGCTCTTGATGCAAATGCTTCTTTTTCACTCAATGAAGTAAGATTATTACAAGAGCTTGATAGCCTAAATTTACTTTGCATTGAAGAGCCATTTTCCTATAAAAACATTGCTGAATGTGAAAACCTTGCCCATAAATTTAAAACTCCACTCTGTCTTGATGAAAGTATTCAAAATTTAGAACAACTTAGCCAAGCAATAGACTTAAATGCTTTTTCGGTGCTCAATGTAAAAATAAGTAAGTTTGGAGGTTTATACTATACAAAACAAATTATTGAGTTTTGCCGAAGTCATAATATAAAATTTTGGATTGGCAGTATGCTTGAAACAAGTATTTCAAAAATCTTGCATATTCAATTAGCTTGTTTAAAAGATGTATATATGGCAGGTGATTTATCAAGCTCTGAACGCTATTTTTTTGATGAGTTCACCGAGCCTGAAATTGCTTTTAACCAAGGTATAATGGAATACCCTAGAGCCAGTGGATTAGGCGTTAAAGTTTGTAAAGACGCTATTTTAAAGAACTGTATACACAAATGGGAATTAAATATATGAATTTAATACAGGCACTTAACGTAAAAGAGTTTAAGTTATCAGGAAATATTTTAACCGCTCAGATGGAATTAAATGATTTTCATGCTCAGCCTCAAGGTTTTGTAAATGGTGGAGCTATGCTAGCCTTGGCTGAAATTGTTTGCGGTCAGGCTTCCAATTTACTTTTGGGAGAAAATGGTTTTTCTGTTGGACAATCTATAACAGCCCACCATCTAAAATCAAAGCCATGTCAAGGAACACTCTTTGTTCAGGCAAAACTATTACACCAAGGCAAAAGAAGCCATGTTTGGGAGCTTAGTTTATCTGATGAAGAAGAAAATTTAATTTCCAGAATAACAGTCTGTAATGCTATTATGAGTAGATAAAACACTTTTTCAGGTTTAATTTTTTATGAGAAGTTTTGCATAAATAACTATGCAAGGTTCTCAAAAGTTAGGAGGAAAATATGAAGGGAATGCAAAAAGTAACAGACTTAATACTTGCTGAAGGAACAAATAAAACTCTTGGAACGATTTCTGAAAAAGGAGAACTTCATACCATTACAGTTGGCAGTATGACTCCTGTTGATGACAGCATTATTGCAGTTGCCGAAATTATGTTCCAAACAACAGCAAAAAATCTAAGGGAAAATGGTAAGGCAGCATTTTTAGTAACCAAAAACTTGGAATCATATTTAATAAATGCTGTGGTAAAAGAGCGTCAAGATGAGGGCGAACTAATGGAAATGCTCACTGAAAAACTTGCTTGCATGAATTTAATTCCTAGAGCTGTTTGGACATTTGAAGTAACTGATATTTCAGATCAAAGTGCTAGCTCAGAGGCAGGAAAAAAGCTGGTTTAATTTTTTTTAAAAACCGAATGAATAATTTTTTATAAAAAAGGAATTTATATTAAAAAAATATAATAATGAAAATTTATATGGACATAAGTATATAAGTTGTTATACAATACCCCAAGTTAATATATTAAAGTTGCAAAAAATCCGAGCGCAAAATATTAGAGGTAGATCATGATAAAGGTTCTTATTGTTGACGATTCAGCGTTTATGCGCAATTCTTTGACGCATATGCTTAAAGCCGATCCTTCCATTGAAGTTGTCGGTTATGGGCGCAATGGACTTGAAGCTCTTGAGATGATAAAAAAATATAATCCTGATGTGGTTACTTTAGACATAGAAATGCCCGTTATGGACGGATTGACTGCCCTTGAAAAAATAATGAAAACAACTCCACGGCCGGTGCTTATGGTTAGCTCCTTAACTACCTCCGGTGCTGAAAACACGTTAAAAGCCTTGGAACTGGGTGCTTTGGACTACTTGCCAAAGTATCAAGAAGGCACAGTGCAATTTGCCATAGCTCAAAATGAATTTATTGGTAAAATAAAGGCCATTGCCAGACGCGCAAACTTTATGAGAGGGCAGGAAAGAAGTGCTGCGGCTCAATCTTCACACAATATAAGCACCGAACATACATCAAAACCTGTTGCTGATACAAAGTCAGCACCACGCGTTGACACTTCGGGAACTCCTAAGCGCAATATTGTTGTTATAAGCGTTTCCACCGGTGGGCCGCCGGCAGTTCAAAAGGTTTTATCTGCTCTTCCTGAAAATTTTCCGGCTTGCATATTAATTGCTCAACATATGCCAAAGACATTTACAAGTGCTTTTGCCAGTCGTTTAGCCTCGCAGTGCAAAATAAAAGTTTTTGAAGGTAAAGATGGAGATAAAATAAGCAACGGAGTAGCTTATGTTTGCCCAGGAGGGCAACATATAAGCATTGGAGTTCGGGGTGCCTTGCCCTATGTAAAAATTTCTGATGAGCCTAAAGATGCTCTATATAAGCCTGCCGCCAACATTTTAAATGATTCTGCTGCCATTATGGGTTCAAAGGTTGTTGGACTTACCATGACAGGAATGGGTAGCGACGGCTTACTTGGAACAAAAAACTTAAAGGCCAAGGGGGGCTATATTATAGCTCAAAATGAAGCTAGTTCTGTTGTATACGGTATGCCAAAAGTCGTTATTGATGCAGGGCTTGCTGACGAAATTGTTTCTTTGGATAATATTGCGGACTCATTACAAAAAGCCCTGTATAGATAAGTTTTGCTTTTTATGTGATTTTGCGCATTGGTTTTAGATGGGATTTAAAAATAGTTGGATGTCTTTGTTGAAAATCCAAGATTTCCGGGGTTAATATGAGTGCAGATACGCAAATTTTAAATCAAGTAGATAAAGAGATGGAAGCTAAGATTTTAGATCAACTTTCATCAAGCGATCACAGCCTTGTTAGGCAAGCTGTATTTGAAGCTGCTAACTTAAATGTGCGCTCTGCTTTGCCTAAACTCGTGGAACTCTTTAATAGCTCCAGTGTTGGTGTTCAAGAAGCTTGTGAGTTTGCAGTTCGCAAGTTGCGTGGACAAAAAGCTATTGATTTAATCATACCGTCATTGCGCTCAGAAGATGTTACAGTTAGAAATATTGCTATGGATATTTTGCGAGAAATTAGCACAGATCACATAGAAAGCGTGATTGCTTTGATTTATGATGAAGATTCTGATTTGAGAATATTTAGTTCTGATATTTTGGGCTCTAGTAATTCGCCCTTGGCCTTACTTCCTCTTTGCAATGCCTTACTTGATGATGTGGAGGCCAATGTTCGCTATCAGGCAGCCATAAGCCTTGGAGCTTTAGGAAATGCAGAAGCTGCAGATAGCTTAAAACAGGCCTTGAATGATGAAGAGTGGGTTCAATATGCCGTTATTGAGGCTTTGGCAAAACTTAGGGATAATAATTCAGTTGACATTTTAATTGGAGCTCTTGATAATGTAACACCACTTGTTTCTTCTATGATAGTAGATGCTTTGGGTGATATTAAAAATGTCAAAGCTGCCCCTCATCTTCTAAACTATATAGAAAGTTCTAATGGTCCAATGAAGGTAAAGGTTTTAAAAGCAATAATTCAAATATTGGGGCCAAATGTATTAAATCTCTTAGGGGCAAAACAATTTGCAAAGTTGCAAGAATATATGCTAAGCACCCTGTTAACCAATCAGGAATCTGAAACATATAAATTAATTCTAGAAGGTCTGACTTATGTTGGCGTTTTGCCGGAGGCAACTTCCACCATTTTAGAGTTTATTACAAAGCTAGAATTGTCTAGCTCTCAAGATTTATTGCAAGATTCTATTAATTGCCTAATCAAAATAGGCTATAACGAGAAACTTGAGGAAGCTTTATATTCTGATAATGAGATTGTTAGAAAGGTGGCCATAGAGGCTTGTGGTCTTTTGCCCGGAAAAGCAGGGCGTTTTGCCATTAAAAGGCACTTTGTACACTTAACCCTTGAAGATAAAGCGCGTTCACTTGAACTTATTTCCAATGCCTCAGATATTCATGATATTCCTTTCTTTGTCAGCCTATTGACTGAGGGGCAAGATGCGCAAATACTAAAAACTGTTTTATACTTCCTTGGTGCACAACAATATTTAGATGCTGCTCCCACCATTCTTGAATATTTAACTTATCCCGATGAAGAAGTTAGAGAAATGGCTTTGCAGGCCTGTCTTGCTTTGGAAGATGAACAAACAGTAATGAGTATAGTAGCCCTACTTGATAGTGAGGAGCCGTATTTACGAAGAACTGCTGTTTACGCCATGGGGCAAGTAAATGCTGAATACTTTTATAATGAAATAGTAAGCACTCTCGATGACAGCGATGAAAATGTTAGAAAAACTGCCATTGAAGCCCTCGGTTTTGGTATTGAGTCTTGGGAAGTTAAAAGTCCTATTTTAATTCAGGCCATGCAGGATAAATCTAGAGAAGTTAGATTTAGTGCCATTGAAATCTTAGGTGAGTATATTAACGAAGAAACCATTCCTATTTTTGTAAATGGGTTAAGCGACAGTGATGATTGGGTAAAAATAAGAGCGTTGACTGCTTTATCACAAAATCATATTGTGGAAACAACAGATTTAATAGTTGAAATGATGAATAGTTGCAGTTTATTGGTTCAACTAGAGGCAATTAATGCCTTGGCGCTGATTGGTGGAGATAAGGCTTTTCAAACCTTACTCACTTATGTTTCCCATGAAAATCCGCAATTGCAACAGGCTGCGCAAGTTGCCATGGAAAATATAACTCAAGGGGGATGTAATGAGTAATATAAAAAAAGACCCCTTTGACCCTAAAAATCCTGACAAGGCAACGCAAAATCCATTTGATGCGAATAGAACCAGCTTGACAAATGATGCAAAACCTGCAAGTTCATTGTTTAAAAAACCTCTGGAAAAACCACCGGTGGGTGCACAAGACAAAAGCACCTTGCCAAGCTCAAGGTTTGGGCAAAGCACACAAGAACCTAGAAAGTTTGGGCAAACTACAAACCAAATTACTGGCCAAAATGAACAAAAAGCACAGTTTACCTCAAGGTTTACTCAGCCTAGCACTCAAAAAGAAACCAGTATGTTTGGGCAAACAGGCAATCAAAGACAAACAAGACCTGGATTTGAAAAAACACAGCAAGTTCCTTCTACAACCCCAGCGCCCGCATCGCCACAACGCCCTAGCGGAAATATATTTCAAAGACAAGAGTCTTCTTTAAATTTGCCCTCTGCGCCTGCATCTTCAACAGTAAGTTCCATTAAGGAAAGGTTGGAAGCACTGCAAAAGGCGCAAAACGAAAAAAGCAAACCCTTGGAAAAAACTGTGCCCTCGCCTTTAGCAAAAGGAAGCTTTATCAAAAGTAAAATGGCTGATAAAAAACCTGCTACAGAAGGCACTTCACCTTTTAGTATGAAAAAACCGGTCTCGCAATCTGGCTTATTACCAAGCCCACGTCCAAGTAGTGTAGCAAGGCCTAATGAGTCTACAAGCCAAGGTAATATTATTGGAATTAACGATGCTGAATTTGTTCAACTAACAGAATTTCTTTATGATCAGGCGGGCATATTTTTAACGGAAAATAGAAAATACTTGGTTGAAAATAGGCTGTCATCAAGAATAAGAGCCCTTGGGTTAAAAAGCTTTTCAGAATACTTAAACTATTTAAAATTTGATTCCAATAAAAGCGTTGAGCTAAACAGATTTTTTGAAAGCATGACCACAAATGAAACAAGTTTTTATCGCAATGGGCCTCAGCTAAAAGTGTTTCAAGAAAATGTGCTTGCAACATTATGTAATCAGCTAAAAAATAATAGGCAAAAAAAGCTTAGAATTTGGTCAGCAGGTTGTTCTAGTGGTGAAGAGCCCTATACAATAGCCATGATTTTGCATGAACATTTGAAAGGTGAGATAAATTCTTGGGATATTAAGATTACGGCCAATGATTTGTCTTTGGCCATGCTTGATATAGCAAGGCAAGGACTGTACAGTGAATATGCTTTGCGTACAACCCCACCTGAAATTGTAAATAAGTATTTTGCTAAAAAAGGCAATCAATACGAGGTATTACCGGAAGTAAAAAGACTTGTTAGTTTTGGGCAAATCAATTTTGCAAACAAGCCGCAAATGGCAAAAGTTGAAACTTCACATATTGTTTTTTGTCGTAATGTAATTATTTACTTTGATAATGAAATGAAAACAGGCGTGATAAACAGTTTTTATGACAATCTAATTTCCGGTGGATATTTAATCATCGGACACTCTGAATCACTGCATAATATTAGTAGATCCTTTGTTCCTAAGCACTATACCAACGCAATAATCTATCAAAAGAAAGATTAGAGCAATACTAATAAATCTAGCTAGTCCTCACTAAAAAACACAATTTTATTTTATTTGATTAGCCAATACTGCTGAACTCCTTTTTTAAATCAAAATCTGCATAAAAGTTGCTTGTTACAAGCTTATTTCTTGCAGATTTTTTGTATTGGTTTACTAATTTTATCTTTTTAAATTTTTCGTATTAGAGCACTTTTCAAATATGTTGAGAATGTAAAAAGTTTTCCTTTTTAGATAA
>CAYJHF010000121.1:0-6666 GCA_964369905.1 uncultured Mailhella sp.
TGAAACAAAATTTAAACATTCGTTTAATGATTTTGTGGTAGGTTCTTCTAATAAGCTTGCTTATGTAGCTGCTGAGGCTATGATGCACGAAAAAGCTCCGGCAGAAATGTTGTTTTTATCTTCCCAATCAGGCTTAGGAAAAACTCACTTATTGCAATCGGTAGGACAGGCTTTAGCAGAACAAAATAAAAAATGTTTCCAAAGAGTTGTATATCTTTCTGCCGAGCAATTCACCACACAATTTGTTAGGGCATCACATTATAAAAATTTAAATGAATTCAAAGAATATTTTCGTTCAGCAGATGTTTTAATGCTAGAGGACGTACATTTCTTGCAAGGTAAAGAAAAAACTCAAAATGAATTATTGTCCACCATAAAAGCCCTGCACGACAGAGGCAAACGAGTAATTTTAACCAGCTCTTTTCTACCTAAAGAAATTCACGGACTTGATCCAAGCCTGATTTCTCATTTTCAAACAGGTTTTATAGCAAGTATTGATAAGCCTGATATGGAAACACGCTTGCATATCTTAATGGATAAGGCAAAAAAACAATCATTTGCCCTGCCTCTTGGAATAGCTGAAATAATTGCTTCTAATATTAAAAGCGACAGCTTTTGGGAACTCCGATTGATGAAAGCCTTGCCCTCGATGTAATTGGATCAGTGGTAAAATCCAATCCCAAATATGATTTTGAAACAATAGTTGGTTTAATTTGTAAATGTTTTAATATAAACGAACAGCAACTTCAATCAAATTCACGACGCAATGAGTTAGTGCTTGCCAGAAATGCCATATTTTATTTACTCAGAAAACATACAAGCCTTACTTTGGAGCAAATAGGACTTAAATTTAATCGTCGCCACTCAACAGTTATTAAGGGCATTTCAAGCCTTGAAAAAGCAATCAGTACGCAAAGCACTGAGGGTAAACAAATTGAATTTATGCTCTCAAAAATTGAAGAGCAATGTATGCAAATTTAAAAATTTGCCATCAATACGAAATTTTCTTACTCAAAAAGCAAAAGGAAGAAATATGTCATTTTTTAATAAATCCAGAGAAGCAAAAACAAGTTTGTCTTGCCCAATTTGTAAAGACTTTATGTATATTAAACGCTCCTGCCATGAAGCATATATGTATTGCTATACTTGCCAAAAATCTTTCCCACTCAATGAATATGCTCCGCAAATGGACAGTGCTATGGAAAACTTCTTAGAAGGACTTTATAGCAATAGAATTTAGTAGTATTTTTATTACTATTGCCATAAATACAGTCTAAAATCACTACTATACGGATATTTTTTTGAAAAAATATTTTTCAAAACCCTTTGCAAAAAACTTTACTTCAACCACATAAAAATTGTGTTTTTCAAAAAGGCATTTCTTTATGTTGTGCTCTGGGGTGGGCTTTTTTATAAATATTTGTGATTACATCTTGGCGAATATGAGTATAAAGCTCTGTAGCAGTTAGGTCACTATGTCCAAGCAAAATTTGAACAGTTCGCAAGTCAGCTCCACCTTCCAGTAAGTGAGTAGCAAAACTATGCCTTAACGTGTGCGGAGAAATATTTTGCTTTATTTTAGCAAGCAAAGCATAGCGTTTAATCAGCTTCCAAATGCCTTGACGGCTAAGCTTTTTTCCGGAGCGATTAAGAAATAATTCTACACCTTGTGGATTAAATAAAGGACGATAGTTTTCAAGATAATGAGAGATATTGTGGCAAGTATTTGCATGGATTGGCACAAGTCGCTCCTTATTACCTTTGCCAAAAATTCTAATTATCCCTCTGTGAAAATCAATATCAGTTGGGCGTATTTGCACCAATTCACTAACTCGCATTCCGGCAGCATACATAAGCTCAAGCATGGCCTTATCTCTTTGCCCAAGCTTTGAAGTTTCATCAGGACAAGACAATAAGTCCTTAGCTTCTTCAATACTTAGAATATCAGGCAAGTATTGTGGAATTTTAGGTGCATCTAAAAGAGCGGCTGGATTTTTATCAATATATTTTTCTGCAAACAACCAAGCAAAAAAACCTCTCAAAGCAGAAATTCTTCTGGCTATACTCCTTTTACTATCACCCCTTTGGCGTAAAAATACCATAAACATAACTAAATCATCTTCTTCCAGCTCGTTATACAAGTTTGGATTTGCTAAAAGCTTTGAGGTTTTCCAACCCACTAAAAATTCAGCAAAAGCCTCTAAGTCCTGCCTATAAGCATCGCTTGTATTACTTGAAAAACCCTTGATGGCTAATAAGCTATATAGCCATTCAGTAAGATATGGAAGAGTAAAATTTGATTTAACTGTTTCTTGCATTTTATTGATAATTAAAAAATAAAAGCCTTGCAAAAACAAGGCTCTTATTTGAATTAATTTGCTTTGTCTGTTTGTGTACTTGGAGCAGGATCAACTGGAACTGACTCAGTATTTGGTTGATTTGTTGTTTCTTCAAACTGTACATCTAAAATAGATTTTGAACTTTCAAATTGAGAAGAAAACATTACATTATAACTAAGAGAGGTTACAACAAATAACACTGCTAAAAATGCAGTTAGTTTTGTTAAAATACCGCCTGCCCCTTGGCTTCCGAAAACAGAACTGTTTCCGCCACCAAAAATAACGCCCATCCCTTCTCTGCCGGCTTGTAAAAGCACTAAAATAACAAGAAACACACATATTAATATATGAAGCACCAAAATAGCTGTTTGCACACAAAACTCCTTATAATACAATGCCACCCTTGGTGACAAAAAATATTTTCCACTGTATTGATATAAAGTGGTACTATGGGCTAAAGTACAATTTTTTGCAAGAAAAAAATGTAAAATTTAAAAATATTTTATATATTTTTATCCATTCATTAACATTAAGTTGATATTACATTATAAATACCTAATATAACAAGTTATTTGGCTGAATTTCTTTAAATTTTTTTTTACCAATAATTTAGCAAGCAATAATGTTAAGCATTAATTATTTTTGCAAAAGAACTGGCCTCTAAAGAAGCACCGCCCACCAATAAACCGTTCACATTACTTAAGCCTAATATTGCTGTGGCATTTTCAGGCTTTACACTGCCTCCATAAAGAATTTTCATTTCATTTGCATTTGGATTTATTTTTATTAATAAATTTCTAATTAGAGCATGGGCTTGTGTTATATCATCAAGACTTGCGGTTTTTCCCGTTCCAATGGCCCAAACCGGCTCATAAGCAATTACTAACTTTGCGTAGTCTTGTGTGGAAAGTTGACTTATCGCTTGTAGTTGTTCAGTTAATATTTTCTCAAGTGCGCCACTCTCCCTTTGTTCTAAGGTTTCACCAATACATAAAATAGTATTAAAACCTTCAGCCAAAGCATATTTAGTTTTTTGAGCTATAAGTTCATTACTTTCCAACATAATGTGGCGGCGCTCAGAATGTCCTACCAAAACCCAAGTTGCTCCGCAATCGTTTATCATTAAGGCCGATATTTCACCGGTAAAAGCTCCTTCCTTTGCCGGATAAATATTTTGCGCACCAACTTCAAGTCCTTTAATTTGTTTAGCTTGAGCACAAACAGTAGATAAATTTGTAAATGATGGAAAAATAAGTACTTCACGCTGAGTTGGAATTTGTGCATTTAAAATATTTGCTAATTCACTGAGCATAGCTTTTGAGTCTGCCATGTTTTTATACATTTTCCAATTTGCTGCTATAAGCTGCTTCATAATAATTCCCCTATGCTTTATTTTCGATTGTATACAAAATTCTTAGGTTTTTAAAATTTTATTTTTTTAGAGGGAGCTTTGCAAAAAAATTTATGTAGAGCTCTCATTTTGTGCTGAGTAATTTACTACACAGCTATGCACATTGCCAAGTTAAATTTTATAAAAGAATTTGCATTTAAAAAACTATCAAAATAAACAAAATTAATAATTGTTTTTCTGCACTCCAATAATGTTGGGAATTTTATTATAACCAGTGAACATTAATAAAATATTATTTTGCCCAAACCAAAATTTTTGAATTTTATCAACTCTAAGCCCCATACTTGCTTGACTTCCACCCTCTGTATAAATTGCCCTTTTTAACTTTAAGTTTTCATCATTTTGAATTGCTGTAATAAACTCTTGAACAGTTATGGCTTGTTCTGAAAATAAGAAAATGATTTTTCCATTAAAATCCTCGGCAATGGCTGCAATGGAATGTTGCCTTGAGCTCTTCCAATTATTGTTGTCCAAAGTTGTGCTTGGACTAAAATCATATTTAATATTGTGTAATAATTTGAAATTTTGCACTACAACATGATAGTTCTCAAGAACATCTTGTAATGAATTTTCTCCAAACCTTGAAAAATCCTCATCATTATAAATTATGGCTGCTTTTGGCAAAATACTATTTTTATCTTTTGGGTTTGCCACAAAAAATCCACCAAGTTTTTTCCCAATATGTTTATTATTTAATAAGTCACCCTTGCGCAAATAACCATTACTAGTTAAACCGTCTTGTAAATACATTGAGGCATTAATTCCGGCCACTAAATTTTCTTTATCGAGCCATTCTTCAATGCTTAGTGAAATATTATTATTCCATTTTGCACTATACACAGAAAAATCATAAAGCTCTAGATCAAACCTTATGGCATGAATGGAAACTGAAACTGTTTTTTCTTCCGGTAAAGCTAACTCTTGCTCACTACTGGTGTTTTCTTTGACATTTAAATCTGGCTGTGTGTTTATTTTTTCTTTCCATGATTTTTTTATGTTTAAATAAATAATACCATTTTCTAGTTCTATCCACTGATTAGAACGAATTGGAAAAAATTCCCCCAACTCCAAAACAGATGTATAATAATCACCTTCATCTTGAGCCAATGCAATATTTTGAAAGAAAAATATTGCATAACTAAAAATTATAGCAACTATATAGAAAATTTGTATTTTATTAATTATTTTCATAGAAAAAGCATTAATTTATTGCTTATTGCTAAACATTAAACATTTGTGGATGTGGTGTTAATTCCATAAGTTTACTGTAATAATAACTGCTGATTTCAGGATCATCACAATCAAGATTTTTTGCTTTTTCAAGCTCCTGCATAGAAAGATAAATATACCCAAGCTCCCAATAAGCTAAACCTAAAATAAAGTGAGGCCAAGCCAAATTGGGCTTAATTTTAATTATATTCTTGGCAAAACTAATGGCCACATCATATTTTTGCTTATTGGCAAACTTTAATGTATAATTTTTAATAAAGTTTTGTAATAAAGAAAAAATAGACTTCGCGCCGGCAAATTGCAAAGCAATTTTTTCTGCCATTTGCAATTTTTGCAGTGTGTTTTCAGGACTGACATATTGTTTGCTAAGAGCAAGCAAAGATTGCATTTCTTGTGCATATTCCACGTTGTTTTTTATTTTTATAGCTTTATGTAAACAATCCATACTAATATGCAACATATTGCGTTTTTTATAAATTTTAGCCATTAAAGCATGACAATCAGCAGAGGCATAAATATTCATGGCCATTACAAGATATTTTTCTGCGTTAACTGTTTCCCCTGCATCAAAAGCATATTTGGCTTGTGTGTAAATCTTTTCAGAATTGACCACAGTGGCACTAGATATTGAATTCTCAAGACCTTGTCCGCTTCCAACTGTTGCGTCCATACGCTGTAATATGATCTTATTTTGTATTTTTATTTTTTCAATTTCAAAAGAAACACTGCAAAGCAGACTAGCCAAAAAAGCTTCATTTGGAGTTACACTTGATTTTGGAGCACTTATGTCAATTTCTTTTGAGTCATAAAGAGTTTTATAACCAGGAATATAGCTTTCAAGCTCATCAATGGATTTATGAATATCCGCAATTGCATTGTCGTGTAAATCTTTTGGCAAATTTGGAATTGCCTTTTGAGCATTTAAAAATAGGTGAAAAATTCTATTATATTGTTCTGTATAAAATGGAATACTTTCATTGGAAAGAACTGATTGTGCAGCACATAAATACGCAAAACTATCCACTTCAACTGAGGCATTGATGGATTTATTACTCATAGGATTTTCTTGAATGTCAATTCCCAAAATTTCAAAAAAATCACAAATTATGTCATTATTTTTTAGTAAATTTCTATCATATAATTTTAAAATTACATTTTCTTTTCCAAGAGCATCTACTGAAGTTTTTATGCGAAAAAGTGCATTGTCCGTAAAATATTTAATGCCGTTTTGAATATATGTTTCGTAAAAAACAAATTGTTGCATTACCCGTCTTTTACGCTGTTCGTTAAAAAATGATTTTAAAAAACTATCAATACGACGCACATAAAATATCACTTTTACTTGATAATTTGGCAAAACTCTGTTAAAAAATGCTAATTCTTTGTCAGAAACTCCATTATACCATTCATTGGAGATCAATATGTCTTTACCGGGATTTGCTGCAATTTCCTTTACAAATGCTTCTATGTCTTCATGGGTAATCTCTTCAAATCCCTTATGGATATGATAGGGCTCACCGGAATAAACAGTATAACTATATGTTATTGACTGTGGGATAAGTAAATTATGCTTTTCCAAAAGTTCTTGTTTATATTTGAAAAGATAGGCCTGAATAGCAGTTGATCCAGTTTTTAAATTTCCCATGTGAATGTAAATAGTATTCATACAACCTCTTTATTGAATTT
>CAYJHF010000122.1:0-6640 GCA_964369905.1 uncultured Mailhella sp.
TAAGTAATAAGTTTTATTTTACCGTGTGATAAATCTTGAAGAGTTTTTATAAATAATTTAACGTGCTTAGCCGGCAATAAAAAAGTATATTCTATTTGGCAGTCAAAATTTTCTGCAATTATTTTTGCTTCAAATTGTGGCATAATATGGTGGACTTTATTAATATTTGCATAATCACAATGTAGTTTAATTTCTTGATAGGCAATTTTAGGGCTACATTGTACTTGTTCCATAGCACTTGCCGTTAGCCCTTGATATGCTCGAACAAGCCCGCCGGGGCCAAGCTTAATTCCTCCAAAATACCTTGTTACTACAACAACACATTCCCCAATCTCACTGTGAAGCAAAATATTGAGCATGGGTTTTCCTGCTGTGCCGTGTGGCTCTCCATCATCTGATTGTCCAATATTTGCTGTATCTTTAGGAGGACCAACAGCATAAGCCCAACAATTATGGTTCGCGTCGGGAAATTCTTCTTTAATTTTGGCAATAAAGTTCCGTGCACCTTCTTTTGTATCAGCCCTACCAAGGCTGGCAATAAAGTGGCTTTTTTTTATCTCTTCTTCACAGCGATAAAGGAAGCTAGAATCAAGAATTTGTGTGTCTGTTGTGCAGATATTTAAATCCGGCACTAAATATTCAAGCTCTTCCAAGTTTAGTTAGTATCCTCTGGTTTTTCCACATTTTCGCCTTCAGCCGATTCCGGAATTTGAGCATTTACAATTTTAACATTGAAGTTGGCTGCATTTTCGGGTGGATTATAGAAAATAAACATGAATGGAACTGTTTGCCCTGTTTTCACATTTGTATTATAGTTGAGAATATAAAGATTGTCTTGAATTGACTCTTCAAGCTCTTCTTGCCCTAAGACTTGAAGCTGGAAGAAAGAAACTCTAGGTCCTGCCATTTGTACTTTTGAATCTAAAACATTACCCTCAGCATCGTATAGGGCTGCCTCAAGTTCAATAAAACTGCGTGCTGTGTCAAAGCGATTTAGCACACTCCCTTCAATAACTGTAAGTTTTTGAAATTTATCATTTTCAGAATTTGGAACAACAAATTGCCTTACATTAATAAGCTCCAATTGGCGAACCCTATCCAAGAGGTCAGTCGTATTTTCCTCTTGTTTCACCTCAGCTACTAAACTATCTCTACTTAGAATACCTTTAATTGGATCTAATACTGTTGTAAATTTCATTAACGCGCCGGTAACTCCCATAGTAACAAATAGCAGTATTAAAATAATTCTAACAAAAACACTATTTTTCTTTGGGCTTACTCCTTCGTCAATTTTGAATGAATCAATTTTATAAGATGGACTTTCCTGACTAGGCAAGGGAGCATCATCAGGTAATACATTAATTTCATTGAGTTTAAAAACATTATTACAAATTGAACAACGCATTTTCATTTCTGAATTTGTACTGTCAGGTAGTTTGAAAATGCTTTCACAGCGTGGGCAAGTAACTAGCATTTAGTACTCCGATTTGTATTTCTAATTGTTATAAACGAACAATTTTTAACAATAGATTTAAAAGTTTGATAATCGAACCTCATAAATATCCGGTAATTCGCGGTATTTTTCAGCATAATCAAGGCCATACCCCACTATAAAACCAGAACCAAGATTAAATCCAACAAAATCAACATCAATTGCTTTTTCTCGTCTTTCACTTTTATTTATGAGAGAAGCAACCTTGATGCTTTTAGCACCTCTGGCATTCATTTGATGGAGCAAAAACTCCATTGTACGCCCTGTGTCAATTATATCTTCAATAATCAAAACATTTTTCCCGGAAATATTAACCTCAATATCTTTAATAAAGACAACATTTTTTGAAGAATGGTCATCACAGCCATAACTTGAAACTCGTACAAAATCCAACTCTAAAGGGCAATCAATTTGACGCACCAAGTCACTAAAGAAAATTACAGCTCCTTTTAGTACGCAAATTACAACAATTGGTTCACCATTATATGCTTCTGTTATTTCAGTTCCAAGGGCCTCAATTCTTTCTTTTATTTGCTCTTTTGAAAACACAACTACTAATGTATCCATAAATTCCTCTTATTCTTGTGTGCAGGTAGGTAATTGTTTTTTGCCTAGTGGTATATGTATATATTCGTCTTAAAATTAATTTTCCATAGCATAAGAAATGGTTTTCTTTAATTCAGTGGCACTAATTAGCCCTGGCTTAGCATAAACAGCCCGTCCATCTTTTGCATAAATAATATTAAATGGTATTGAAGAGACCCTAAAAAACTGTTGTATTTCACCATTATCATGAGTTGTAGTGTAATTTATTCCCATTTTTTCTACAAATTCTTCAAAAGTTTTAACATCTTGATCTAAATTTACACCAAAAATTAACAACTCTTCATCAGAATAAGTATTTCTAAGTTCTATTATATGGGGAACTTCCTCTCTGCATGGTGGGCACCATGAAGCGAAGAAATTGACAAAGACAACTTGCTTGCCTTTTGCTTCACTTATTAAATCCAAAAATTCATTAATAGAATAATTTTTAGCCATGGCATTTTGAGCCATGCTTCCCATAAACATCAGTAGGGTAAAAAAAGCAATAACTATTTTTTTCAACATAATACCATTACTCCAATTAAATTAACAATAAATAACAGATAGTTAAAAAAGATGAAATCAAGTTACATTAAAAACTTTTGTCCTTTCTTATTTGTTAATCCAATTATATCAAAAATATAAAATAAATGCAATCATGTTCTTTGCAATAAAATTTTTGCAAGTTTAACTGCCTCAACAGCATCGGCAGAAAAATTAGCTCCAATGCTATCTGCATATTCAGAAGTAACAACTGCCCCGCCCACCATCACAGGACAAGTATAGTCGTGCTCCTGTAATAATTTTACACATTGTTCCATGCGTGGCATGGTGGTAGTCATGAGGGCGGAAAGCCCAACCAAATTGACTTGATGTTCCTTAGCCTTTTCCACTATAAAATCAGCTTTAACATCTTTACCAAGGTCAATAACCTCAAAACCGTGATTTGACAAAAGTAAGGCTACAATATTTTTGCCAATATCATGTATGTCTCCTTCAACAGTTGCTAAAATAATTTTTGGCCTATTCTCTGTTCTGGCATCAGCTTCCAGTAGTGGCTTTACATGATTAAAAGCCGTTTGCATGGTTGAAGCTGAGCGTAAAAGTTGCGGTAGAAAGTATTCCTTTTTCTCATATTTTTCCCCAACTATTTGAATTCCTGGAATGAGTTTTTCATTAACTAAGGAAAAAGCATCAAGTCCTGACGCTAATTCTTTTTCAACCATGGCAATTATATTATCTTTATCACCAAGAACCACAGCCTCTTCTAAAGTTTTAGCTTGAGTTTTTTCTTGGCTAATATTGCTTAGATTATTTTCTCCTGCTTTCCAAGTTGCATATTGCCCAACAAATTTTTCAGCATTACTGTCATGGCCAAGCAATAGATTTATGCTATCAAGGCTTTCTCTAATACGCGTATTTGAAGGGTTAGCAATACATGAGTTTAAACCATGGCCGGCTGCCAAGGTTAAAAATGCTGAATTAACAAGGTCTCTGGCAGGAAAACCAAAGGAAATATTTGATAGCCCAATTGTGGTGGGTAAGTTATTTTGTTTACACCAAGCAATAGTTTCTAAACAAGCCATTGGGGCAAGCGAGTCTGAAGCTGCAGTTAAAGCCAAAACATCAATAATGATTAAATGTCGTGGGATTTGATATTTTTCGGCTTTTAGTAATAATTCTTCAATTATTTTAATACGTTCTTTTGCTGTGCTTGGTAGATTTGAGCCGGTAAGAGGTAAAAGCACAAAAGGAGCGCCCCAATTTTTACAGTGGGGAGCTAATTGCTCCATTTTATTTTCTTCTCCACTAATAGAGTTTACAAGTGCAGAACCTGGGTATATGGGCAAAGTATTAATAATTGCTGTGGGGTTTGATGAGTCAAGACATAAAATACAAGAATGTCTGGCCACTAGATTTTCAACAAGCAAAGGCAAAAGTTTTTCCTCATTAACACCTGCTGCCCCAACATTTACATCTAAAACTAGAGTATTGAGAGCAATTTGCTCTTTAGCATACTGCAAGGCCAAATCTATTTTATTTTCTTTAAATTCTGCACTTAATAGTTTTTTACCGGTGGGATTTATACGCTCTCCAATCAAAGTAATTGGTTGGCTATTTCCGATTAAAACCAAGTCAGAACGACTGGTTAATCTTATGCCACTAGGTAATATTCTTGGAGAAAATTCTAAATCTAAATCAGCTAAAACTTTTTGACGTAAGGCTTGAATATGTTCCGGAGTTGTTCCGCAACAACCACCCAAAATAACTGCGCCCCGCTTAGCAATTTCAAAAGTTTGATTGGCAAAATCATTGGCTGACAATCTAAAAACAGTATTACCATCAATCAATTCAGGCAATCCTGCGTTTGGTTCCACAAATACAGGACAAGAGCATGAGGCTAAAATCTTCTCTACTATGGGTAAAATTTGCTCAGGTCCTGCTCCGCAATTTACCCCAATGGCAGCAACACCCATATTTTCCATGGTGGCAGCATAAACTTCGGGTTTTGTACCTGTTAAACTAAGCCCATCTTCAAATGTCATGGACACAAATATAGGTAAATCACATTCCATTTTAGTAGCAGCAACAGCAGCTCTGGCTTCAGCCAAATCAAATTGGGTTTCAATAAAAATTAAATCTACTCCACCTGCCACAAGTCCACGAACCTGCTCCCTTATGGCCTCCACAAAAATATTTGGTTCAAGTTCACCAAGGGGCTTTAAAAACTGTCCAACAGGTCCAATATCTCCGGCTACAAATAATAATCTTTGACTGTTTTTTTTATATTCACAAACAGCCTCTTTGGCATTTTCAGCCATAGCCTTATTAAATTCAAACACATCTAAGTTTGCCGGTAATTTGAACTTAGAGCCACCAAATGTGGCAGTTAGAATTATATCTGCACCAGATTCTAAGTATGATTTGTGTACCTTCCTAACAATATCGCTACGCTCCATACAAAATTCAGCTGGATTTGCTCCCTCAGGCATACCCAATGATTGTAACATAGTTCCCATTGCTCCATCAATAAAAAGAGGTTTTTTAGCTTTTAATAAGGCAAGTAGACTGTTCAAAATTGTTCTCCTAATTATTTTATCAAATTCATAAAGTATAATTTACGGGTATAAAACAAAAATATTTTTATATAACTATATGTTTTTTATAAATTAAAAACTATTTAATGCTTAAAAAAATAAATATAATAAAAAACTTGAAAAGCTTTTAATTAGCGATTAAGATGTAATTTCATAAGCTAAGTTAAAAACATATTAACTTTTTTTATTTTGCTTAACATTTATCACTGTTTTTTATATAAATAAACATTACCCCCAAAGTAATAACAAATTTTTGTTAAACTTGGAAGAGGAAAAAATGCCTAAATCACCTTTGGCTGAAAAAAATAATGAGAAAAAAAATCTCAAAGAAAAAAATAAGAAATCCACAGGAAAAAAAAATATTCAACCTGAGATTGTGGAACCTATATTTGTGGATTTTGAATCAAAAACAAAATCTAAAAAAAATAACCCAATTATAGATGTTATAAACATAGATAAGCAAAAAAATCTGTATAATGATGAAAATAACCTAAAGCAAGATGTATTAACACCTGATGTTTTAGATGCAGAAGAAGACAATTCTTTTGAAAACATAGACAAAGAAGATTTTAGTCTTGAGGAATTAGATGATGAAGGCCTTGAAAATGAAGATTTTGATTTAACTAGTTCCAATGATTTTATTTTTAATAATGTGGAACATGAACAAGACTTTTTTAATCAAGAGCAAGATGATTTTGGATTAAGCCAAGAAGAGCAAAGAACCTATGCTCTACCTGATTATAATCACTCTGATAAATTACCAATTCCACATATTAAAAATTTACCTTCCACATTTCGCCATGACAATTTACAACTATATATAAGAGAAATTAGTAAATTCCCACTCCTAAGTCCTGAAGAAGAACTTGAGCTCAGCCGTAAAGTTCGTGATGATGGTGATTCAAGTGCAGCCTTTAGAATTATCTCAGCCCATTTGCGTTTGGTAGTTAAAGTAGCCATGAGCTTTCAAAGACGTTGGATGCAAAATGTGCTTGATCTTATTCAGGAAGGAAATGTTGGATTAATGCGAGCAATTAATAAATTTGATCCAGATAAAGGAATTAAATTTTCTTATTATGCCACATTCTGGGTAAAAGCTTATATATTAAAATATATTATGAATAATTGGCGCATGGTAAAAATTGGAACAACACAGGCTCAGCGAAAATTGTTCTATAATCTGAATAAAGAAAGACAAAAACTTATTGCACAAGGATTTG
The DNA here is from genome assembly GCA_964369905.1 of uncultured Mailhella sp. Classification (GTDB taxonomy): domain Bacteria; phylum Desulfobacterota; class Desulfovibrionia; order Desulfovibrionales; family Desulfovibrionaceae; genus Taurinivorans. The sequence goes on from CAYJHF010000122.1 coordinate 6,396, forward strand.
ACCCTGATGTAAATGCCCTTTCAGATGCTCTTGGTGTTTCTGTTGATCAAGTTGTTGAAATGCAACAGCGCCTAAATACAAGTGATATGTCCCTAGATATGCCTGTTAATGATGAATATGGCAGTGCAAGCAAAGTGGATTTTTTCCCTACTCTTGGTCCTGGAATTGAAGATAATTATGCTCAATCAGAGATGGCACGCCTTATCCAAGATCAAATAACTAACTTACTACCCGAGCTATCTGAT
>CAYJHF010000123.1:0-4270 GCA_964369905.1 uncultured Mailhella sp.
ACCTAATTCACGAGAATAATATGAACCCCGTGCCATTAAAAGATGATATATATTTGATTGGAGCCGTTGATTTTAATTTACGTAATTTTCACCACTACAGCCGCTCCCCTCTTGGAAGTACTTACAATGCCTATTTAGTAAAAGATGAAAAAAATGTTATTTTTGACACGGTAAGTAAGGAGTATTCCCACGAACTATTTAATAGACTCAGTGAACTGATTAATCCTGAGGAAGTGGACTATATTGTTTGTAATCACCTTGAGCGTGATCATTCGGGTTGCCTTGAAAAAATGATTGAAATTTGTAAACCAGAAAAGATTTTTTGCTCAACCATTGGTGAAAAATATATGCGTGCTCAATTTAATACAGATTCTTGGAATATACAAGCTGTAAAAGATGGTGAAAGTATAAGTATTGGCAAGCGCACAATTACATTTTTTGAAACTAGAATGTTACACTGGCCTGACAGCATGGTTTCTTACTTAAATGAAGATAAAATTTTATTTTCCAATGATATTTTTGGGCAAAATTTGGGTACAAGTTATCGCTTTATTGATGAACACCCTAATCATTGCACTCTACAGGCCGTTAAAGAATATTATAATAATATTATTTTACCATTTTCCCCAACTGTTTTAAAATTATTTGAAAAAATTGAAAAAGCAGGTTTAGAATTTGAAATGTTAGCTCCAGATCATGGACTTATTTTCAGAACACCAGAAGACATTGCTTTTATTGTCAATACTTATAAAGAATTAGCCACACAGCCATATAAACTAAAAGCTGTAATTGTTTATGAAAGTTTATGGCAAGCTACAGCCAAAATGGCTCACGCGGTTGGAGAAGGTTTAAACTCTGTAAATGTTCCATACACAATTATTGACTTACAAGAAAATCATTGTAGCGCAGTCATGAATGCCTTAGCAGATGCAAGTGCTTTAGTTTTAGGATCTTCTACAAGAAATAACTTACCATTAACCAATATGGTTGGAACTGTTGCTAATATTAAGGGTTTAAAGCCTAAAAACTTGGTTGGAGCAAGTTTTGGTTCTTATGGTTGGTCAGGAGAAGCTCCAAAAATGTTAACTGATGAACTTATGGCAATGGGCGTAGAAGTTGTGGCAGAACCAGTAAAAGCCTTTTTTGGCCCAAATAAAGAAGAAGAAAAAGCTTGCTTTGAACTTGGGGTTAAAGTTGGTGAAGCCTTAAAAGCTAAAATTAATCAATAAACACATAATGAGTTAACCACTATAAACGGTTAACTCTTTTTATATACTCATCTTGATACACTGATTTTCAGTGGTGCATTTTGTTAACATTAGTTTGGAGGATTTTATGGATGATGTCGTTCTCCTATCACGCTTACAGTTTGCAGTTGCAGTTTTTTTCCATTTTATTTTTGTTCCTTTAACTTTGGGAATAACTGTCTTGTTGGCAGTAATGGAAACTGCCTATGTAAGAACGGGAAAAGAAGTTTATAAAAGAATGACAAAGTTTTGGGGTAAATTATTCCTAATTAACTTTGTGCTTGGTGTTGTCACCGGAATTACCTTAGAATTCCAATTTGGAACAAATTGGTCTCGCTATAGTGAATATGTTGGTGATATTTTTGGCTCACTCTTGGCGGTAGAAGCCACTGTGGCCTTTTTCTTAGAATCAACCTTTATTGCGGTTTGGGCTTTTGGCTGGGAAAAGGTGAGCAAAAAAGTTCACTGTACAGCTATATGGCTAGTAGCTTTTGCCAGTAACCTCTCTGCCCTTTGGATTATCTTGGCCAATGGTTTTATGCAAAACCCCGTTGGTTATGTGTTAAGAAATGACAGAGCTGAACTTGATAGTTTTTGGGCTGTTTTAACAAATCCTTATGGTTGGGGACAATATTTCCATACCATTTCAAGTGCGTGGATGTTGGCTGGATTTTTTATATTGGGTATTTCAGCATGGCACTTGGTGCGTAAGAATGAAGTTGATTTGTTTACAAAATCAGTAAAATTTGCAGCACCATTTACTTTAGTTATGGCCTTATTGGTTGCACTTGGCGGTCATCATCAAGGTGAAATTGTGGCAAAATACCAACCTACAAAATTAGCAGCGATGGAATCACACTATGAAACTGCGGCTCCTGCTCCTATGTACTTATTAGTATGGCCAAATGAAGATGAAAGCAAAAACTATTTTGAAGCCCTGCCAATTCCTGGCTTCTTAAGTTTCTTATCTTATGGAGATTTTAGTTCTGAAGTAAAAGGATTAAATGAGTTTCCAAAAGAAGATCACCCACCTGTTTTACTCACCTTCCTTTCTTTCCGTTTCATGGTCTTTATGGGTGTTATTTTCATCGGCCTATCCATTTGTGCATGGCGAAAACGTAATGAGCTTGGAAATTATCCAAAACTTTGTAAATTACTAAGTTATTTTATACCCTTGCCATATATAACCATTATGATGGGTTGGATGGTAGCCGAGGTAGGCAGACAGCCTTGGATTGTTTATGGCTTGATGCGAACCTCAGATGCTGTTTCACCGGTTCCGGCAAGTTCTGTGGTGGTTTCATTAATTTCTTTCATTGTAGTTTATACTGCTCTTGGAATACTAGATATTTATTTACTAATTAAATATGCTCGCAAAGGACCACCTCCTGAAAGTACCCCAGCGGTTCAACAACCTGAAACTGAAGGAGTAACAGCATGATTCCATTAGATATTTTATTAGGTGTTTGGTTTTTTCTCTGGGCTTTACTTTGGGCTATTTACTTTGTTCTTGACGGTTTTGACCTTGGAATGGCAACTCTTATGCCCATTTTAGCTAAAACAGATGAAGAAAAAAGAATTATTTATAATTCAGCAGGTCCATTTTGGGACGGAAATGAAGTGTGGTTAATTACTGCCGGTGGTGTTACATTTGCCGCATTTCCAACTGCTTATGCTGTAATGTTTAGTGCCCTTTATGCTCCACTTTTAATGTTGCTTTTTGCACTTATTTTTAGAGCTGTGGCCTTTGAGTTTCGTAAAAAAATTGACGATCCAAGATGGCGTAAGACTTGTGATATAACTCTTTTTCTCGGTTCATTTGTTCCTGCCCTCTTGCTCGGTGTGGCTTTTGCTAACCTCTTTATGGGCATTCCCATTGATGGAGATGGAGTATATCACGGCAATTTATTTATGTTGTTAAACCCTTATGGACTTGTGGGCGGAATTCTTTTTGTCTTGATTTTTGCTTTACATGGTGCTTTATGGCTTAATTTCAAAGCTGTAGGTGATTTGGCAGCAAGAGCCATAAATATGGCAAAACTTTTATGGTATTTGGTCTTGGCTGTCTTGGTTATTTTCTTAGCCATGACAAATGCTTATACAGACTTATTGACAAATATTTACCACAGTCCTGTATTTTTCATTTTCTTGGTCTTGGCTGTTTTGGCTTTTTTAACCACAAGAATGGTTATTAATTCAACTTGTCATATTTTGCCATGGATTTTTAATGCCATTTTTATTCTATGTTGCACTTTGTTCTTAGTAATGGGAATGTTCCCAAATATCATAATTTCAAGCATAGATCCGGCTTATAGCGTAACCGTACATAATGGAGCTTCAAGTCATCTAACCTTGCAAATTATGTTTATTGTAACTCTTATCAGTGTTCCTATTGTTATTGCTTATCAAATCTGGGTTTACTATGTATTCTCACATAAAGTAACACCAGAAGAACTAGCATCAGATCACGCATATTAGAATATTTTAACATCAAATGAACTATTCTGGGGAACTTTTATTTATAAAGGTTCCCCAATTTATTATATGCTATAGAATCTTTTTAGTTTACGTTGTAAAGATAATTTTTAACTTTTTAAAAGCTAGATTACTTCCCAAAAACCACATAGACTTTTTTCTTGAAGATTTTCTTTGGGTTTCTTATAATTTTTTCTTTTGTAAACAAGAAATTATAATATTTTCTAGCACAAATTTTTTAGTTTAAAAGAAATCTTTAGCACAAAAGTTTTGCCACTATTAGATAAAATTTACTTGCAAAGATCAAGAAGTGACATTCTTAGTGAGCCTATCTTTTCTGAAAAAATCAAATATTGCCAACCTCTATTTTTTTTGATATTCTTTAAACAAGAAAAAACCTATAAATAAAATTGAGACAATTATGGAAAGTTCAAAAGTTTTCAACTGTAATATGGAGCTTACTCTCGATATTATCGGTGGTAAATGGAAACCCATCATAATTTATTATATTGGTACAGAAAGAAAACTTCGTTATGGAAAATTAAAAA
>CAYJHF010000123.1:4280-6640 GCA_964369905.1 uncultured Mailhella sp.
ATTCCTCTAATCAGTGAAAGAGTTCTTTCAAGAGAGTTGCGTGAACTTGAAAGTTCAAATATAATTATACGCAAAGTGTTTGAAGAAAAAGTATTGCGTGTAGAATACTCACTGACTTCCATCGGCCTTGAAGTTTTACCAGTTTTAGAAGCTCTTACAATATGGGGAAGTAATTATAATCATAAATATAATTATGCAAAGGTTCTTTGTAAATAAAGAAATTACGGACAAATTTATCCGTACTGACAATAATATCCATAATTGTATTATTTTTTATTTAATGTATATTTTAAACATCAGATAAAAATAATCTATGAGGAGATTTAATTATGAATGCACAAGAGCTCATCACTGGTAGAAGAAGTATTAGAAAATATAAAGATGAAATCGTAAGCCAAGATGTATTAAATGAAATTATGGAACTGGCAAAATTTGCTCCATCATGGGCAAATTTTCAAATTGCACGCTATAACTTTATTTCAGATCAAGAAATTATTGCAAAAATTGCAGAAAAAGGTGTGAATGGCTTTGTTTATAACAAAAAAACTTTAGAAAATACAAAAAATATTTTAGTTCTTAGTTTTGTAAAAGGTAAAAGCGGAAAACTTGATCTTGAAAAAGAAGAATTTGCTACTTCAAAATCAAATGCTTGGGAAATGTTTGATGCTGGAATTGCGTGCCAAACCTTCTGCTTAGCTGCACACGAAAAAGGTTTAGGTACTTGTATTTTTGGTGTTATTGATGATAAAGCAATTGCCAAAATTATAGAACTTCCTGATGAAGAAACAGTTGGAACGGTAATAACATTTGGCTATCCTGATGAAACTGTCGTAAGTCCACAGCGAAAAGATATTTCTGAGATTACTCGCTTTAAATAGTATATGTTGAAAACCATGGTAATGTATTGTTAACATAGGATAATTTTAGGAAAATCTTTTTTTATAAAAAGGTTTTCCTAAACTATTTTTAAAGAACTTTAAACCAATCATGTAAAAATATAAATAGGTATATTATATATTATTTTTATAGCTTTCTCCCCATTTAGCCATAATATTCAATATGGGTTCCAAGCTAGAACCAAGTTCTGTTAGTGAATACTCTACTTTTGGAGGTATTTGGGCGTAGATTGTTCTACAAATCAAGCCACTAGCTTCCATTTGTCTTAAATTAGAAGTTAAAACCTTTTGAGAAATTCCTGAAATTGATTTTTTTAGCTCGCCAAAACGCTTAGTGCCTGAAATCAAATCCCTTATAATCAAAACTTTCCACTTATCACCAATTAAACTTAAAGTGATTTCAACTGGGCAATTTGGTAATTTTTTTATCATTTTAAATTCTTTTTTTTATAGTTTCTAAAAGGTAACTATAGCATTTTAAAGTGCTTACTTTACATATAATTCATTTGGTAATAATGTAATATTTTACAAACAAAGTCAAATTTGATTATAAGTGAGAGGTTTTATAATGACTATTAAACAAATTTTTGATGCTTTTGAGAAAATTGGTTGCCTTACCTTTGCAACAATTAATGAATTTAATGAACCGGAAACAAGAATTGCCCATTTAAGAGCCTATGATGAACAAGGTATATATTTTATGACCATGTTTACAAAGAGTTTTTATAAACAACTAAAAAGTAATGGAAAAATATCTATATGTGGACTTAAAGCCAACACAAAAATTGAACACGATGCAAATGGCTTCCCAATTTTTGATAAGGGATATGCCATACGAATGACAGGTAAAGTTAAAGAAATTTCCATAGATGAAATTAAACAAAAACAAAATCCAATTTTTGAATTCTGTATTAAGGATCAAGAAAAATACCCTGCTATGGTAGTTTTTTGTATAACTTCCGGCAAAGGAGATATTTTTGATTATGATTTTGAGAAACTTAACAGAGAAAACAAACTTGAAAGGATCTATTTTTCTTACAACAATGCTAAAATTAATTATAAAGGCTTAAAAATTGATTATGAAAAGTGTATTTCTTGTGGTGCTTGTAAACAAAAATGCTCTTTCTTAGCTATTGATAAAATAGATAATTTATATAAAATTAATTCAAATAGATGTGATGAATGTGGTGATTGTTATATAATATGTCCTGTTAATGCAATAAGTTATAATAAATAGATAATTTAAATAACATTTGCGGGTTATAAAAATTTATTAATCACTACATTTAGATGACGCTCGGGGGCTATGTCCTATAGCCCCACTCACTGTCGCTTGCAAGAAGCGTGGTTCTTGCTTCGCTCCCTCTGCGAGGCAGCCACTTCCTGTGGCTTAGTGACAAGTTTTTAAACAAAAAAAAAGCCCAACTAAAAAGTTGAGCTAAAATTTTAGGCTTAGCACCGTTC
>CAYJHF010000124.1:0-6614 GCA_964369905.1 uncultured Mailhella sp.
TGTTAACTCCAATGATCCTCAAATGATTGAAAATGCCGAAGAGGCAGTACACAGAGTTATGGAAACAGCTAAAGACATGGGTGGCGCTGTTTCAGGAGAACATGGTATTGGAATTACCAAGATTGCATTTTTGGAAGAAGATAAGCTCAATTCATTAAAAGAATTTAAACAAAGGGTTGACCCAAGAGAAATTCTTAACCCAGGTAAACTTACTCAAAGGGAGCTGCCTGTTCGCCCATTTACTTTTTCTTTTAACCGCCTAATTGCTGATATTCAAGACAGTGGATTAGCTGATAAAGAGCGTTTTATTGAGCTTTTATCTACAGTTCAAACCTGTACAAGGTGCGGAAAGTGTAAGCAGTATTGCCCCATGGTTTATCCTGAACGCTCTTACCAATTCCACCCTCGCAATAAGAATATGTTGTTAGGGGCAATAATTGAAGCCATTTATTATACTCAAATAACCAAGGGACGCCCCAATAGCAAATTACTTAGTGAACTAAAAAATATGGTTGAACACTGTACAGGTTGTGGGCGTTGCACCTCAGTTTGCCCTGTAAAAATTGATTCTGCAAAGGTTGCTCTCGGAATGCTTGCTTTCTTAAAAGACGAAGGTGCTGGCGGGCATAAAATCAAAAATACAGTGCTAACTTGGCTTTCCCACAATCCTCAAAAACGCATACCAAAAATTGCTAAAGCAGCAGCTGTTGGGCAAAAGCTTGGTAATACGTTTATTGGCTTGGTTCCAAAAATGTGGAGGGATCGTTTTGAAAGTCCACTCTTTTCAGGAAAAGGCCCAACTCTTGATATTTCAAATATCTACCAAGAGTTGCAGCTGGAAAAAGGTGGAGTTTTTGTTCCCCAGAACTTAATTTCTGAACTGGAAAATAATGGCAAAATAAATGCCCTTTTGTATTTCCCAGGTTGTGGTGGTTCTTTGTTTTATAGGCGCATTTCCCTTTCAACCATAGCCCTTTTAACAAAATCAGGTTATGCTGTTGTTGTGCCTCAAACCCATTTATGTTGTGGCTACCCTCTTCTAACGACTGGTTCAGATGGAAATTATAAAGAAAATATGGCTCGCAATACTGAATTTTTAAAGCAAACAATTCAAGAAGTTGAAAGTAAAGGTTTAAATATTACAAACCTATTGACAGCTTGTGGTTCTTGTCGTGATTCCTTACATCGCTATAAACTGGAAAAATCCAATGGTGAGCTTTTGGAGCAAGTGGACGTGACGCAATTATTGGTCAACAACTCGGGTGACTATCAACTATGTGTTGCCAATGATCAAAGATTAATTTACCATGCCTCCTGCCACCCTGAATGGCAAGGTATTAAAGCAATTAAAAGCGGAACTACCGTGGCAAAAGGGCTTGAAAAAATTAGCGGAGCTAACATTACTGTTAGTCAAGGATGTTGTGGAGAATCAGGAACAGGTGCTTATTCCTCACCTGAAATTTATAATGCTTTAAGGGAGCGTAAAAAAGAAAGATTATCAAATATGCTACCTAGTTTTGATCCAAAAACTCCAATCTTAGTTGGTTGCCCTTCTTGCAAAATTGGAATTGGCAGAACATTATTAAATTTAAATGAAGATGGGCAGTCTAAAATCAGTAAGCACCCTGTTGTGCATAGTGCTGAATGGCTTGCAGATGCAATTTATGGAAAAAATTGGGTTTCAGCCTTTAAAAGACAAGCTTTAAAAATTGACCCACAAACCGGTTTTAGAATAATAAAAACAAAAAATGAGAAGAATTAAAATCTATGTCTGATAAGGATAAAATAATTAACGGTGGACTTTATCGCCATTATAAGGGTAGATTTTATCGAGTTCTTGGGCTGGCTATTCATTCAGAAACGGAAGAAAGCTTGGTAATTTATCATGGAATAAATAAAATAACTAATCAAGTTGACTTATTTGCTCGCCCTTGTATTATGTGGCTTGAAGATGTTGACGGAAAACCACGCTTTGAAAAAGTTGAAAATGAAAATTCGGCTGAAGTAATAGATTTTTTTGAGAAAATGGGGCAAAAATTATAATTACCTCAAATTTAAATTGGAGAGATTAATATGTTACAAGCAAAAAAAACAGTATTTTACAATGCTAAAATTACAACTTTAGTAGATGAATGTCCAAATGCTGAAGCTGTTTGTGTTTTTAATGATAAAATTGAAGCCATTGGAACTAAGCAAGAAATTTTGGATTATGTTAAAAATACATCACACGACCTTATTGATTGTGGTGGTAAATTTTTATATCCGGGATTTATAGACACACATAGTCATCTAACCATGTATTCAAAAATGATAGACTATGCTTTTTGCGGTGCTCCATGTTCACAAATTTCTGAAGTTTTAGAAAAACTGAGCCTTAAAGCCAAAAATCAAAAAAAAGGTGAATGGATTATAGGCTATTCTTATGATGACACAGCCATGGCAGAAAGTCGCCATTTATTCAAGCAAGATTTGGATAGCATAAGCACTGAGCACCCCATCTTAGTTTATCATATTTCAGGACACATGGGTTATGTTAATTCTTGTGCCATTGAAAAACTAGGAATTACCAAGGATAGCCAAGTGGAAGGCGGAGAGTATGCTAAAGATGAACAGGGCGAAATTAATGGTTTTTTAGTTGAATTTGCCTTTTTTGAAGCCACAGCTGCTTTACCAAATCCAAGCCTTGAACAATTACAGGCCAACATAAAAAAAGCTGTTGCTGAGTATAATAGTTATGGAATTACTACATTTTTAGATGGTGGACTTGGCATTGGAGGTTCTTGGAAAAATTGTGTAAAATCACTACTTGAACTGGAAAGAAAAGATGAGCTTACTGCCAGAGCCTATATGCAGTTTATGCCTGAAGATATGCAAAAAATGGCTGAACTTGGACTTTATGATTGTGGTAGTGCTTATGTAAAGTTTGGTGGACTAAAATATTTTACAGATGGTTCAATTCAAGGCTTTACTGCTGCCCTTTCAGAAGATTATTACAGTCGCCCGGGCTTCAAAAGCGAAATTTTATTCCCAATTGCCGATATTGACAAAATTATTGCTGATTATCATTGCCAAAATATTCAAATTGCTGTGCATACCAATGGTGATGCAGCTTCAGAAGCAGTAATTCAAGCCTTTGAAAAAGCCTATGAAAAAAATCCAAGGGCAGATTTAGCTCATATGTTAATTCATGCTCAAATGGTTTCAGATGAACATTTAACCAGAATGAAAAAACTTGGTATAATTCCCTCTTTCTTTACCAGACATATTGAAGTTTGGGGAGATCGCCACGCCACTATTTTTATCGGACCTGACAGAGTGGCCAGACTAAACCCAGCCGGAAGTGCTGTTCGCCTAAATATGCCCTTTGGTATGCACGTTGACACACCTGTACTTCCAGTTATGGTGCTTGGCAATATGCACGTTGGGGTAAACAGAATAAGCAGCGGGGGAAATGTTTATGGAGAGGACCAGCGTATTACACCACTAGAAGCATTAAAAGCCTATACAAGTTATGCTGCCCTTTGTTGCGGAACCAAGGCCTTAAGAGGTAGTTTAGCTGTAGGAAATTATGCAGATTTTGTCCTACTTGACCAAGACTTACTTTCAGAAAACACCTTAGGGATTAAGGATATTAAAATATTAAAAACCATATGTGGAGGTAAGGTTGTTTATAGTGCATAAGTTTAAAACTTACACAAAAAACAAAAAAATAATTAATATTTTATTTTAAAATTGAAACTTTGTGTACAAGGCTATGCTTAGCTTTCAAATTGGCCAAGGAGAGTTGGAAATTTGAATTAACCTATTACCAAGCAAAAGCAATTTACTTGGAGGAAGATTATGTCAGGAACAGGTTGGTATTTATCCTATATTGTAGTTTATTTTACATTTATGTTTGCCATTGGAATTTATTATTTTACCAAGGTAAAAAGTGCCGATGATTATCTTATTGGCGGTTGGAATATGGGCTTTTGGCCTATTGTGGGAACAGTTATCAGTACATGGTGCGGTGCGTCAGTATTTATTGGAACTGTAGGACTTGGATTTAATTTTGGGCTTTCTGCCTTTTTTAGATTTTCATTGGGAGCGGTTATTTTTACCCTCATCTTAGTGATAGTTTTTGGTAAAAGGCTTAGGGCACAAAAACTCTATACTCTAGCTGACCTTTTTGGACAACGCTATGGTGTTACAGTTGGGATTTTACCTTCCATCTTATCAGCCTTTATTTATGCAATACCAACAACAGCTATGCAATATATTGCTATGAATACAATTTGGACAACCATTTTCGGGCTTGATCCAACTGTTGGCTTTATTTTGTCTGCAGCCCTTATTCTTGGCTTTACCATTCTTGGAGGGCTACCAGGTACAATTATAACCGATGCTCTGCAAGCCATATTAATTATTGCCGGTATTTTCATCTTAGCCTTTACCGCAGTTAATCATGCAGGCGGTTTTAGTGAAATTATAGCAAAAACACCACCTGAATATTTATCTCCTGCCGGACCTTTTGGTTATATGGAAGTATTTTTATTCTTTATTTCTGTTGGGCCATTTTATCTTATGTGGCAATCAAGTTGGCAAAGAATTTTTGCGGCTAAAAACGTTGATGTTGCACTAAAAGCTAACTTGACAGCTGTAATTATTTGTACATTTATCTTGTTCATTCCTTCTGTGATTGGTGTTGCTTCAAGATTATTCTTACCCGAAGATATTACTGCTGATTTGATTTTCTCAACCATAACCAGAGATTTATTACCTCCATATATTGGTGGATTTATTTATTGTGCTCTTTTAGCCGCCTTGGTTACAGGTGCAAACTCCTTTATTTTACAAGGTAGCTCAAACTTAACTTATGATTTGTACAAAAGATTAATAAATCCAAGTGCTGACAATGCTAAGCTTATGTTTGTTTCAAGGTTAACAGTTGTAATTATTGCAGCTTGCGCCTATGTTGTGGCTGAAACCTTTACAGGTATTATTCCTATTTATCAATGGGCACTTCGTATTACAGCAACTACCTTGGTAATTCCTTTTATCTTTACTATGTATTGCAAAAGAACTACCAGAACAGCTGTTATAGCAAGTATGCTTTTAGGGCTTTTCTCAACCTTGTTACACCCCTATCTTGGCATTGAATTTATTGATATAACATTTTTTGGATTTTTATTCTCATTTATTGGTATTATGTTGATGTTTGTAACTACTCACCATAAAGATGAAAATGTTGCTGCTGTTATGTACGAAGACTTACCATCAGCAGAAAGATAATAAAAAAATAAGGCTATTATTTTTGAAAACTTGACTATTAAAAAAAATTATGTAGAATTTTTTTAGGGGAGAATTTTTATGCACAAAAATTTTCCCCTTTTTTTATAAAAATTACTTTTTAAATTGAAAGCTCTGCACAATCGTTTTACACAGCCCTAAAATCAATGAGAAATATAATATGATAAATTCAATTATAAAAGATCGTATTTCGGTTATTATTCCCGCCTACAATCATGAAAACTTTGTACAGCACACTATTTCATCTATTATAAACCAAGACTACCAAGATATTGAGCTGATAATTATTGATGATGGTTCTTCAGATCAAACCTTGCAAAAGATTGAAGATATGCGCACATTATGCGAACAACGCTTTAGTAATACTATTATTAAAACTCAAAACAATCTAGGAATTTGTAGAACACTAAATCGTTTATTAAGTCAAGCTAAAGGTGAATATATAGCCATTATTGCCTCCGATGATGTTTACAAGCCAAAGGCTTTAAGTACTTTACATAGTTTTTTAAAAAATAATCAAGATTTTGTTTTTGCAGTTGGAAACAATGAATTTATAGATGTTGATGGTAAAATATTATATTTAAATCAAGATGGTAAATATACTTTAGATGAAAATAAGGCAGTATTTAAAAGTTTTCGTGAAATATATGAAGATAGAACAAAATATGATTTTACAAGTGAACGCTTTGGCACTTATCCTTCTTTTTTGTTTGGAAACTATATACCAAATGGATATTTAATTTGTCGCTCAGCTATGGCAAATATTGTTTTTACGCCTGAAGCTCCACTTGAAGATTATTTTCTTCATTTTTCTTTGTCAAAAATAGGTAAATATAAATATATTGATGAAATACTTTTCTCCTATCGCCAACATCCGGGTTCAGCTTCAAAAAATACTGATAAAATGTACCAAATGGCTGCAAAAACCTTAGCTTACGAGAAAAAACAAGCTCTTGCAAGAAATGATATATTTTCAACCTATATAAAACACTATAATGAAATGATTAAATAGTCGATGCTGAAAAAATTTATAATTTACTGTAAATAAAAAAAATTAAAAAATATAATACAATCCACAATAAATAAGCATAATATGTTTAATTTTGCGGATTTTTATTTTAAAAATTATTTTAGAGCAGTTTTAATAAAGATTGAACCTGCTCTAAACCATATAACTTTCAAAAAGCATAGAATAAACTAAACTGTAAGCTTTAGTCTTAACTTAGTTCACGCTGAAAAAGTCAATTTTTGAATTTTCAAGAAAAGCACGTTGCCTCCAAGTGCCACCTTGTGGACGCCACAAGTGAATTGTGGCTCATTTTACG
>CAYJHF010000125.1:0-6493 GCA_964369905.1 uncultured Mailhella sp.
CAATCCCTGTATCTTCAACTTCAAAATATAACCTAACATAATCATTATTATCCTTTTGAAATTTCTCCTGAACAGAAATATTTAGGTGAATATGACCAAACTCTGTAAACTTAATTGCATTATTGCACAAATTTAAACATATTTGATTAATTCTTATGGGATCAAAATACAATTTTTTAGGAATATTTTCGGCAAAATTGATTTTAAATTCCACATCTTTTTCTTTTATTCTTGAGGCAAAAATATCGGAAAGAGGACTAATCACTTTTAGTAAGCTTTCTTCTTCAAGCTTTAATTCCAGTTTATTGGCTTCAATTTTAGAAAAATCTAAAATATCATTAATTATACAAAGTAAACTATTGGCAGAAAGTTCTATATTTTTCAGATAGCGAACTTGTTTTGCTGATAAATTATTTTCCATTAAAGCGAGTGAAACCATTCCTATTATGCCATTCATAGGAGTTCTTATTTCATGGCTCATTTTAGCTAAAAAACTACTTTTAGCTTCTGTAGCCGCTTTAGCTTCAACTACTCCATTGTGTAACTTCACCATCATTATATTTAGATTTTTGGCAAGATCACCAATTTCATCATTTCTTTTAAGTTCAAGTTGTCCTATTAAATTATAGTTTCCATCTGCCACCTTTTTACTAAATTGACTGATAGTTAAAATATCTCTAATTGAAGGATAAAATAAAGCTAATATTGAAGCTCCAACAATGATTTCTACTAATAAACAAAAAAGTAAAATAATGCCTCTAAGCATATTATTATTTTCGCTTAAAAAGTTTGAATTTGTTATTCCTATGGAATATAAAGATGTTTGAGGAATATGAGAAAAACCAACCAGATTTCCATCATTAGTTCCAAGTCCCTCAACAACACCATAAATATTATTACGAATATAACTTATTTCTTCTGAAATAACAGAATTGCCTATAATATTCTTATTTATGGCTGAAATAATATCTCCTTGCTCATTAACAATATAAGTTGAAAAATCCTTCATATTATCAATAGAGTTCAAGGAATTTTCAAATATATTATTTATTTTTAGAAAACCAAAGATAAATCCTGAATTCACCCCGTTAAATATTTTCAATGAAATTGGTAAGACAGTATTATTATTTATAAATTTTGTTGGTTCTCCAACAAAAACTGTATTTTTATTGATGGCATTCTGAAACCAAGTTGTTGAAAATACATTTACTTTTTGATTTCTTATTCTATTATCTCCTGCCAAAATATCACCATCAGAATTTACTAAGATGAAGGCATCAAAAAAATCACTTACACTTATTATATGATTAATATAATTTTCAGCTTCAATTTTTTCCTTAGTTGCCTCCCATCTTGCCCGAGCATTAAGTTGTTGTGGTAAAGATGAAACTTGTGCTGTCAACACAAGAAGATGGCCGGCGCTATATATTTCTGAAGCAATTTTATCGCTAATATTTTGCACAGAAATTTTTATATATTCCTTTTGCAAAAATTTTGTAACACTATCAATTCTATTAATTATTATACCGCTTAAAATTGCCAAGGAGATAAGAAGAGCCAATAAGATAATAATCGGATGTTTAGTTTTAATACTTTTCAAGTTCATAATAATTTAGATTCTAGTTAGTTAAAATATTTAATGAAACAAATTTAAATATACATCATTATAGAGTATTTTTTTGAGATAGTAAATTTTTAATTTGAATTACATCCCATTTTAAGTTCTCACAGCCTGTTATTCTATATTTATCCTTATGTTGCCTAAGATCAATGGGTTCTAAACTTGTAAAAGCATATTCTCCCTGTCTTTTGGTAATTTCTAAAAC
This sequence comes from uncultured Mailhella sp., assembly GCA_964369905.1. Lineage (GTDB taxonomy): Bacteria > Desulfobacterota > Desulfovibrionia > Desulfovibrionales > Desulfovibrionaceae > Taurinivorans. The sequence goes on from CAYJHF010000125.1 coordinate 1,827, forward strand.
TTTTGGGCGAAGCAAGTCATTCTTATTATTTTCGCAAACCACAGCATATTGGGTTGCATCGATTTTAACCAATGATCCAATAGGGTAAACCCCAAAACATCTTATAAAAAGTTCTGTTAAAACAGGTGGAAATGCTACGGACTTTTGAGAGTAGACAAAGGAAGCAGTCTTGTTTTGAGGTATGGCTTTTTTATATGCTCTTTCACTGGTTAAGGCGTCATAAACATCAGCCAAAGAAACTATTGAAGAGTAAGGATGAATTTGATCACCACCAAGACCTCTTGGGTAACCTGTTCCATCATATTTTTCATGATGTTCCAATATTGCTTTAAATACCTCCTTTGAGATTTCTTTATTATTTTGTAAAATTTCAAGGGCAAAGATAGGATGTCTTTGCACTATTTTAAATTCTTCTTGGGTTAACTTTCTTGGAGCATTTATTATGTCTAAAGATATTTTCTGTTTTCCAATGTCATGTAATAATCCTGCTAGGGTTACTTCCTTTATTTCCTCTGTTGTGTAACCTAAAAATTGTGCAAAAATAGCACAAATCAAAGCTACATTTATGGAATGAAAATAAGTATAAGATTGAATATCTTGTAAACCTTTCATACATAAAAGTGCTGTAGGATGCCTAACAATACTTTCCGTAACATGATTTACAATATTTTCAAATTCTTCAATGGCAGGAAGTTCCCCCTCTCTTACATTATTGAAGAAGTCTTCTACAACTTTTTTTGAATTTTGATAAAAATCTACTGAGTTTGTAAACTCATTGCTTAGCAAAGTTCCTTGCATTTTTGGAGAAATATGATCTTCATGAAGCCAAACTTCTTGAATATTTAAACTTTCGAGTTTATCAATATCTTCTTGTGTGTTTATAAGATAGAATAAAGAATTTACAGAAAGGTGTTCACTGCCTTGTAGTTCAGGCACAACTATACGCATGGGACTTGTTAGAAAAGAAATTGGTACTTTTCTGTATCCTTGCCTAATAACCTTTCGTTCAAACTCAATAACATCAATAATTTTATTATGTTCGTGAACTTCTTTATTCATTGTACACATTCTTTTATTTCAAATGGTTACGATATTGATTTAAACTTTTTTAATCAAAACATATTAATACTTATCGATACAAATAAAACAAAAACTTAGTTCAAACTAATAGATGAAACTTAACACAATATTTGACAAATGACAAGATTTGGATTTAATTTTAAATTTTTTATATTTCCATATAATGACAGCCAACACTTGATTTATTCCTAATGGCTGACTGTGTTATTAAATAAGCTGTTTGACAGCCATGGAAAAGTTTTATTAATGGAATTGAAAGTGGAGTATGTCTATAAAAATCATGCAAGTGGCTTGATAAATCCCGTAAATCAGCAAAAGCTCTTCTAAGCCTTTTTTCTGTGCGCATAATTCCAACATAGTTCCACATTATATTATGAATGCTTGCCCAATCCTGTGCAATTAAAGCCGGATCATCATTTCGCTCACTGCCGGTATGTTCCCAGTCAGGAATAGAGCTATAAAGCTTTTCATCAATACTATTTTTTTCTTGCATTAATAAAATACTATTTGCAATATCAACTCCGGCAGAGCGTCCCCAAAGAACAGCTTCAAGCAAAGAAGTGCTGGCAAGTCTATTTGCCCCATGTATACCTGTGCAACTACATTCACCAACAGCATATAAATTATCAAGGGTGGTTCGGCCATTTAAATCCACCAAAATTCCACCACAAAAATAATGAGCAGCCGGAACAACAGGAATAAAATCATGGCAAATATCTATACATATTTTTTTGCAACTTTCATAAACTGTAGGAAAGCGCTTTGTCACATCACAATGTAGTTTTGTTGCATCTAAAAATACATTTTGAGTATTTGTTGAAAGCATTTCATTTATAATGGCCCTTGAAACTATATCACGAGGAGCTAAATCTTTTCTTTTGTCATATTTTTGCATAAAGGGATTTCCCTCAGCATCAACTAAAACAGCACCCTCTCCCCTAACTGCTTCCGTAACAAGAGGTCTATACCTTTCAACCCCAAATAAAGTTGTAGGATGAAATTGCACAAACTCCATATTGGCAAGGCGCACGCCGGCTCTTTGAGCCATGGAAATTCCTGAACCCACAGACCAAGAGTTATTGGTAGAGTGCAAATAAAGCTCCCCTACTCCGCCTGTGGCCAGCACTATTATATCAGATAAATGTTTTTCCACCTCATCAGTTTTTTCATTGTATACATAAGCTCCAACACATTGATTTTTTAGCCTATATCGATAATCACTTATAGTGGTATGGTGGTCTGTGGTAATTAAATCTATGGCCAAGCGATTGGCAAGTACGTTGATATTTTCATGATTTATAATAGCTAAATGTAAGCTATTCATAATTTCCTTACCAGTATAATCAGCACAGTGCAAAATCCTAGGAGCAGAATGCCCACCTTCCAAGGTAAGATCCCAATCAGCTACATTACTACTTCTTAGATTAAATGGAACTCCAAGTCGCTCAAGTAAAATGGTGTGGACACTTTCACCACCCTCCTTAGCTAAAAAATCCACTGCCTTTATGCTATTATAATAATGCCCTGCAATAAGCATATCACTTTTTAAAGCTTCTTCGTCTTCAGGATTGTTATGAACATAAACAATGCCACCTTGAGCTAATCTGGAATTACCGGCTTCAAGCCCATCAGTTGGACAAATTAAATTTACTCTTACCCCTTTATCTGCAAGAGTTAGAGCGGTGGTGCACCCTGACAGTCCAGTACCGATAACCAGAACTTCTGATCTATATGATGATGTATTCACAAAATCACTCCAAAAATAGGTTAAGCTTAGAAATTAATTACTTACTGCAATGTTCAAGCATTCTTGTAATAGACAGTTTAGCATTTTCAACCATTGCTTGTTCAATCTTTATTGGCTTAGCTTTATTGTCGATTATAGCTTGCAGAGTTTCATACAATAATGGTTCAGTTATTTTTGCCATATCCGGACAAATTGCTTCAGAAAATAGAGGTATAATTTGTTTATTTTTGTATTTTTTGGTTAAACGATTAACCAAGTTCACTTCTGTACCAATGATTACAGTGCTATTTTCAGGTGCATTTTCAGCAGCTTGAATTAAAAAAGTTGTAGAGCCTGAACCATCACATAAGTTTACAATTTCTTGTGGTGTTTCAGGGTGAACATAAATTTTGGCATTGGGATAATTTTTTCTCATCTCATAAATATGCTCAAGGGTAAAAAATTCATGAATAGGGCAACAGCCGTCCCAAAAAAGTAAATCAGACTCACTTATTGCATGAAAATCCAAATCATTACCATTATTTTTTATATTTAAAGTGTGACGCTTTGCTTCAGGAATATTTAAAGCATTGGCAATATTGTTACCAAGGTTTCTATCCGGTAAGAAAAGTACACAATCACCTTTTTCATAAGCCCATTCAAGCATGGTTTTAGCATTGGCAGAAGTGCAAACCGCTCCCCCATGCTTGCCCACAATATCTTTTACGGCTAGTGATGTATTTACATAAGCCAAAGGAATAATCTTTTTTCCACTATCTTTTATTTTTTTAATAATAATGTCCAGCAAGTTTGCCGGAGTCATTTCAGCCATTAAGCAAGAAGCACTCAAATCCGGCAAATAGACATTTTGGCCATCTTTTGCCAATAAACAAGCTGATTCTGCCATAAAATGAACACCACAAAATACAATGTGTTTTGCTTCGATTTTTTCCATTATTTGAGCTAACTGTAAGGAATCTGCAGCAAAATCCACATATTGAATAACATCATCATGTTGGTAATGATGCCCCATTATAACTAAATCTTTTCCAAGTTGTTTTTTTAATTCGTTTATTTTATCTGAATAGCTATTTAAAGACTGCATTTAGCATCTCCTTTTAGGATTGGTGATTTATTCTTAAACTAAAATCAGCCATGGGGGCTGAATGGGTAATCTTTCCAACTGAAATAAAATCAGCAGGACGATTTTTTGAAGCTAAGGCTAATGCTCTAATGTTACTAAGGTTTACCCCTCCACTAATTTCTGCAAATATTTCATTTGGAATTAAAGGAAGGCAAATTTCTAAATTTTTTTCGTCCATATTATCAAGTAAAATACGAGTTGGCTGAACTAAAACGGCTTCCAATACTTCTGTTTTATTTCTGCATTCCACAATAATTGGTGGGCATTTATCTTGATATTTGGTTCTTAGTCTATCCACAGCCTTGCTAATTGATTTAGCTGCATCTATATGATTATTTTTTAACATCAACATATCAGAAAGGTTTAACCTGTGATTAGTTCCACCGGCTACCCTAACGGCATATTTTTCCAAATAACGCAAACCAGGCAAAGTTTTTCTTGTGTCATTTAGTTTTACATTTGTGCCCTCTAGCTCTTTGAGGTATATTTTGGTAATATTTCCAATACCACTTAGGTGTGTGATAAAATTTAAAATTATTCTCTCTGCTTTTAAGAGGGTAGCTGTATTAGTTTTGATGGTTAAAATTGTAGTATTTTCTTCTACTTCTGCACCCTCTTGGACAAATATATTCATAAAATCTAAAATATTATCTATTCCAAGCTCGGCAAAAATTAATGGAATTAATCCAAGTCCAATTACGCAGGTTTTTTCTCGGC
>CAYJHF010000126.1:0-6442 GCA_964369905.1 uncultured Mailhella sp.
AGCACATCGCATTCAAGCCAAAGCCCCACATTGCAAACTACTATACCCCAAGGAACTACACCAAGCCAAGTCAAAGCCCCCATAAATTTAAGTGCAGAAGAACAGGCTGAAATAACCAAGGCTTTTACAACATTCATAAACGAACAGCGCCCATTTGTGGAAACTGCTGACGAAACAACACTTGACAGTATACTAATAAATGTTCGAACAAATCTAATGGATTTTGCAGAAAAACAAGTTACAAAGCTTGGAAATGATAAATTCATTGATGTTTTTGATTTACTTAGTGAACACTTGCTAAAAACAGAAAAAGCAGGTGATCTCAAAGATGGTTTACTGGCAAAAATTCAGCTGGAAGTTCGCAATAAAACAATAGCTGAACTAAAAGAAAGCCTAAAAACAGAGCCAACACATACTACAATTATAAATGCCATTACAAATAATTCTATGCGCTTTGACGTTGATGATTTGCGTGAAATATTGGGTGAAGCAATAACCTATACAAGCTCTATACTCACAGAAAGCGGAAAAAACCTTACTCAAGTAAATGAATTCTTAAACAAAACAAAACAATCTTTGCAAGGACTTAGCAATGGCATGAAGCAGTCTTTACTGCAAAAATTTGAGTTTGTTGCTAATGCTGCTCAAAGAAGTGCTATTACAACAGAACTTATTGGTAAAATAAGTGCAAGCACAAGTGCGATAGATTTCACCAAAATGCTTTCAAGTTTGAGTAGTTTAAGCGATAAAAATGCACCGATAGCATTAACAGCATTGTTAGAACACCAGTTTTCTATAATGGGCAAAGCAAAAATGAGTTCAGCCGATATTTATGCACACTTTTCAAATATTAGCGCCCAAATGAAAAAGGAAAGACTAGCTCACGGCTCAGCCTTAAATAATACCATGGCTAATTTCCAAGCAAAAATAAGAAGCCAATTGCTTATTCCCAATAAAATTAACGGGGCAGAAATTAGCGAAATCCCAAGCGGGGGCACTTTGCCGGGCAAAAAGGTTGAAATAAAACCCATTGCCGCAGATAGAATGCAACAAGCCACAAATACTTGTTTTATTGTTAGTACGTTACGTGGATTGGTTGAGAAGGCAAGCGGCAGGGCTTACCTTTCCGAGCTTATTCACAAAGACGACAAGGATATTTATCATGTGGCATTAACTTTTAAAGATAAAAAGTTTGATGTGGCCATTGACCCTAACAAATTAGGACATCACAAGCTTTCACATGGAAACCGCCCTGTGGAAATAGATGTTTTTGAGGCTGCCATTGCAAAATTTATGGAATCTTTTGGCATTGACGGATATAAATATACAGAAATGGGTGTGGCTCAAGATGTGGGAAGCCTACTTGGTTTAACTCCCTATGAAAAATTATCTGTAACAAAAAATGGCCATACCATTGAAAGCTTTAAACAGACCTATTCTGAAATTGCCAATGATGAAAATACCATTACCATGTATAGAACACCCGGGCATTGGAGAACTCTGCTCTCACTAAGTGGAGAAAATATTACAATTGGAAATTCAGGTTCTCAGAGTATTCAGCACACAACTCTTGCAAACTTGGCTGACAGTATTATTAACGTAGGCGGTGCACATATTGTAACTTCATTTACAATTCCCCCTGTAACAAAACCTGAAGAGGTATAAATATGTCAGAACAATTTTCAAAATTACTAAGTGAGTTTAAAAATTACATTGGGCTTGAGGAATTAAATTTTGCTCAAGAAAATTTATGCCTATTGGGCATTGATGACTATGTACTTGAAATATCACTTCAAGGCCCTAATTTATCCCTAAGTGCTAACCTTGGAACAGTTCCAGAAGAGCAAAAAGAAAAATATTATGCCAGATTGCTTAGAGCTAATTATTATCTGCTTGAAAGTCGGGGCGCAAGCCTTGCTGTAAATCCCATAAATCAGGAAATTCAAATAATTTATAACGTTCCAATTCAAGTTGTAGATTTTAATATGTTTACAAATATTGTGGAAAATTTTCTAAACAATGTGGATTACTGGAAAGATGTACTTACAAAGCTTGGAGCAGAGTGTGACGAGAGTCAAGACTTTTCTGACAACTTACAACATGGCATAAGAGTTTAGGGTAAATTAACAAAGCAATGCTGAAAACTTATTTACAAAATTTTTTAGAATAAACTAGATTTTATTTGTTAATCAAAAAGGAGCAATTATAATATGCCAAGCAAAATTTTGGTAAAAGAATCACTTATTCCTGGGCAAACCAGTAAAATTATTTTTGACGCACCTCATATTGCCAAAAAAGCCAAACCCGGACATTTTTTGATGCTTCGTTTAACCGAACATGGCGAGCGTATTCCTTTAACCATTGCTGATGCAGACCCTGAAGCCGGAACAATTACCATTGTTTACTTGGTCACAGGAAAAAGCACTGCCCTTTTAGAAACATTCAAGCAAGGTGATAAAATACTTGATGTTTGCGGTCCATTGGGAAAAGCAACAAAGATTGATAAACACGACACAGTAATTTGTGTTGGTGGTGGAACAGGCATTGCAGCCATGCATCACATGGCCAAGGGGCATCACAAACGAGGAAATAAAGTAATTGCAATTATAGGGGCAAAAACCAAGGACTTGCTTCTTTTTGAAAAAGAGCTCTCACTCTTTGTTGATGAACTATATATCTGTACAGATGATGGAAGTTATAAACACAAAGGCTTAGTGACAGATGTGCTCTTTGAGCTATTAGGCAATGAAAATGGGGATTTAGAAGTTGTTGCAGTTGGCCCAGTGCCCATGATGGACGCAGTTTCACAAGTTACCAAACCTTTTAATGTTCATACCACAGTTAGTCTTAACTCCATTATGGTAGACGGAATTGGTATGTGCGGAGCCTGTCGAGTAACCGTTGATAATGAAATTAAATTTGCCTGTGTGGACGGACCTGAATTTGATGGCCATAAAGTAGATTTTGTAGAATTACGCCGTCGCCTTATTTCATTTTCTTCTCAAGAGAAACTTTCCCTTGAGCAACATCTTTGTAAGTGTAAAGAGGAAATCCCAGCCAAAAAAATTCCAAAAGTGATTGCTCCGCGTAATCCCATGCCTTGTTTACCTCCGGAAATTCGTAAGCGTAATTTTGATGAAGTTTCCATGGGCTATACTTTAGAACTGGCTATGGCAGAAGCAGATCGATGTTTTCAGTGTAAAAATCCACGCTGTGTGGCAGGCTGTCCTGTTGGTGTTCCAATTCCTGAGTTTATTCGAGCAATTACCAATAATGATATAGACTTAGCCTATCGCATGATCAAAAGTGCCAGTAGTTTACCTGCTGTTTGCGGCAGGGTTTGCCCTCAAGAAAATCAATGCGAAGGGAAGTGTATTTTAAATGCTAAGAGCGATCCTGTGGCCATAGGACGCCTAGAGCGTTTTGTTGCTGATACTTATATAGAAAAACACCGTTCAGATCTTGATCTTGAAGAAGCAAACTTTTATGACGGACTTAAAGTTGCTTGTCTTGGCTCCGGCCCATCTTCACTCACCGTGGCCGGCGATTTAATCAGTAAAGGAATTAAGGTTGATGTGTATGAGGCCTTGCATGAGCCGGGTGGCGTGCTAACCTATGGTATTCCGGCATTTCGCCTGCCCAAAAAAGTTGTTGCCTCTGAAATTAATGACTTACGCCATCATGGAGTAGAATTTAAACTAAACTGGGTGGCAGGCCGAACAATTAGCATATCTGATCTGTTTGAAAGTGGTTATAATGCTGTATTTATTGGAGTTGGCGCAGGTTTGCCACGATTTTTAAAAATCCCTGGGGAAAGCTATATTGGAGTATTTTCTGCCAATGAATACTTAACCAGAGTCAACCTTGGCCGAGCTAACCGTTTCCCTGAGGAAGATATGCCTGTATATCCCGGCAAAAATGTGACTGTATTTGGAGCTGGCAATGTGGCCATGGACGCTGCCAGAACAGCCATGCGTCTTGGAGCTGAGAGTGTGCATATTGTTTATCGCCGTACAAAAGAAGAAATGCCTGCTAGAAGTGAAGAGATCCACCATGCTGAAGAAGAAGGAATTAAATTTGAACTTTTAGCATCTCCTGTTCGATTTAATGATGATGGCAATTTCAACCTTAAATCTGTAAGTTTACAGCGTATGGAACTTGGTGAGCCAGATTCAACAGGACGTAGACGCCCACAAGCTATTGAAGGTGATATTTATGATCTGCCAACTGACTTGGCCATTGTAGCCCTTGGAACACAAGCCAATCCCATATTGCTTGAAGCTACAGAGGGGCTAGAGCTTGACAAAGACGGTCATGTTTTAATTAACGAAGAAACAGGAGAAACTTCACTAGCAAATGTTTTTGCCGGAGGGGATATAGTAACAGGCTCTGCCACAGTAATCCTTGCCATGGGAGCTGGTAGAAAGGCTGCCAATGAAATAAGTAAACGCCTGCTAGGTGAGGCTATTATTCACGAAAATTAAGAATAACTACTTGTTTATAATAATTCTTTCAAAGGATAAATTGTCCATTTTCAAAAATAATCTGCTAAACGCAATGCTTACAACCTGCTTCGAGAATCAATAATAAATGCAAATACTTTAGTCGATGCTGAAAAATCTGATAATATATTGTTAATAAAAGTAAAGTTAGCAAAAAGAACACAAAAAAATCTGCAAGAAATAAGCTTGGAACAAGCGATTTTCTTGCAGATTTTGAATTAAAAAAAAGATTTTGAAGCATCGGCTATCCAAAGCTGTAAGCAAAAGCGTCAGCTTTGCGTGCCGTAAAGTGAGCCACAATTCACTTGTGGCGTCCACAAAGTGGCACTTGGAGTGCAACGTGCCTTTGTAGAAAAAGTCAAAAATTGACTTTTTCAACGTGAGCTACTTTAAACTCTCTGGTGTTTTTTTAGCAAAGGGAAAGTTTGAGTGGAAAAAGATTTTTTCTAAAAAATGAATTTTTCTTCCTCAAAAAAAACCTTATTATTTTTTGTAAATACTGTAAAAATATTTATTTGCAATTAATCATATTAAATGGCAAGTTTTCTTTATGAGAATAATTGTTGCAGTCAGCGGTGGAATTGATAGTCTATATACCCTTTTGGCATTAAAAAAAGATGGGCATGATGTGGCCGCTCTTCACGCGCGCTTTATAAATACCGAAACAAGCCCCATTGCTGATTTATCAATTTTTTGTAAAGAACAAAATATTCCATTTTATGTGGCAGATTTGAGAGATGAATTTTGCAAAAATGTTATAAAGCCTTTTTTAAATGCTTATGCAGAAGGACAAACCCCAAACCCCTGTGCCACTTGCAATAAGTCATTAAAGTTTGGTAGGCTTCTTGAAATTGCCAGAAATTATAGTGCACAATTTTTGGCCACAGGCCATTATGCCTGCCTAGAGCCTTACATTTTGCCGGATAAATCATCATTTTCCATAGGTTTAAAAAGTGCTGACGATAAAACAAAAAATCAAAGCTATTTTTTAGCTCTAACTCCTCTTTCAAGTTTACGCCATTGCCTTTTTCCTTTGGCCCATAAACACAAAAAAGAAATTGAAGCTGAACTAAGCAAGCATGAGGTTAAAATTCCCATTCCAAAAGAAAGCCAAGAAGTTTGCTTTATTCCAAGCGATAATTACCGCGAATTTATTGAAAACAATGCTGAAAAATTCTCTTTAGAATTTTCAGGACAAGGAAAAATTGTTCTACTAAATAAAGACATTCATGCTGAAAAAATTCTTGGTGAACATAAGGGACTGTGGAATTATACTGAGGGGCAGCGTAAAGGTATTGGAATTGCACACTCAGAACCTTTGTATGTGATAAAAAAAGACTATGTTTCAAATATATTATATGTTGGAAATCAGGATTATTTATATATAAACTCAGCCAAGGCAAATCAGCTGAACTTCTTTGTTCCGCCAAGTCTTTGGCCAAATAAATTATGGGCTCAGTGTAGATATAAGGAAAAACCGACTGAAGTAGATGTTTTTATTCAAGGACAAGATTTTGAGCTTAATCTTGCCACTTGCCAAGACAAACTTTTTGAACTTGAACAGCAATTTATATACGCAGGGAGCAAAGACCAAGAAAACTTACAACAAGACAGCAAGCTTTTCCATGTACAACTTGATGATTTAATATATGAAAACAAGGAGGAAGAGCATTATTTTCAAAAAATTAATGCTTGGAATAAGGCAAACCTTAGCTTAAAAGTTGTTTTCAAAGAAGCAAAACAAGTCTATGCCAAAGGGCAAATTTTAGCCATTTATGATGAAAATAACTTTATCTTGGCAGGTGGCATACTTTCTTAGTTTTTTAGCTTATTTTCAAAATTTTCTTTTTATTAACAATATGTTATCACATTTTTCAGCATTATCTAGTTCACGCTGAAAAACACAATTTTTGTGTTTTTCAGAAAGGCACACTGGCTTC
>CAYJHF010000127.1:0-6420 GCA_964369905.1 uncultured Mailhella sp.
CTTTTTTGTTCACAAAAAAAGTTTTCCCCCTCCCAAAAACAAGCAATTTGGATTTTTTATGGAAGTGAAAATTTAATTGACTTTAGCCTAAAAATTAATAATGCTAAGCAAAAATTGAAGGATAAAAATATGAAGTTTGCAAAAATGCACGGAGCAGGCAATGATTATGTTTACATCAATGGTTTTGAAGTAAGCATTGCTGACCCTGTAGCTCTTGCACCAATAGTTAGTGACAGGCATAAGGGCATAGGTTCAGATGGCCTAGTGCTTATCTTACCATCTGACAAGGCTGACGTTCAAATGCGTATGTTTAATAAGGACGGCAGTGAGTCAGAGATGTGTGGTAATGCCATCAGGTGTGTTGGTAAGTATGCCTATGAAAATAAATTAGTCAGTTCCACACAAATCAGTGTAGAAACTTTGGCCGGAAATAAATATTTAACCCTACATCTTGAAAATGACAAAGTTGTAAGCGTCAGTGTTGACATGGGCATTCCTTATTGGAAATGTTCAGAAATACCTGTGGCTTTAGAGCAAGAAAATTGTATTAACTACCCACTTGAAATCTTGGGCAAGGAATATTTGGTTTCTTGTGTTTCTGTGGGTAATCCCCATGCGGTGATTTTTGTGGACGATGTGGAGAGCTTAGATTTAGAAAGTATTGGCCCTTTGATAGAAAATCACCCTTTATTCCCTAAGAAAATCAATGTGGAATTTGTCAAAATTATTGATAGAAATACAGTAAGAATGAGAGTTTGGGAAAGGGGTTCGGGAGAAACGGAGGCTTGTGGAACAGGAACTTGTGCAACTGCTCTTGTTTGTGCCAAGCTAAACCACACCGATAGAAATTTGACCGTTATTGTCAATGGCGGTGAACTACATATAGACTGGCGTGAGAACAACCATATTTTTATGACAGGCGATGCTAATTTAGTATTTGAAGGAGAGTTTTATGTTGATTAATGAAAACTATTGTAATTTCCCCGCTTCCTATCTTTTTTCTGACATAGCCAAGAGAGTAAGTGAGTACAAGGAGAATAATCCCGAGGCCAAAGTTATAAGCTTAGGCATTGGCGATGTAACCAAGGCTCTTTGCCCTTCTGTAATTCGTGCTTTGCACTTGGCAGTTGATGAAATGGGTAATGCTGAAACATTTCGTGGTTATGGCCCTGAACAGGGCTATCCATTTTTGCGTGAAAAAATTGCCAAACATAGCTATCAAGATCTTGGAATTAATATTTTGCCGGAAGATATTTTTGTCAGCGATGGCACAAAGAGTGACATAGGTAATTTTCAAGAGCTTTTTGGAGCTGATTGCAAAATTGCTGTGACTGATCCTGTTTATCCTGTTTATGTGGACTCTAACGCCATGAGCGGAAGGGCAGGCACTTGGAATGGTTTTGAATGGGATAAAATTATTTATTTACCCTGCACCAAGGAAAATAACTTTACTCCTGAACTACCAAAAACCCGCCCGGATTGTATTTATTTGTGTTATCCCAATAATCCTACAGGCAGTGTAATTTCAAAAGCTGATCTAAAAAAATGGGTGGATTATGCCATAGCCAATAAATGTATTATTTTATACGATGCAGCCTATGAAGCATATATTCAAGACCCTAACATTGCTCGTAGTATTTACGAAATTCCAGGGGCAGAAAATGTTGCCATTGAATTTAAATCATTTTCTAAAACTGCCGGCTTTACCGGACTTCGTTGTGGCTATGTGGTAATTCCAAAAACTGTGATTGGCTATGACAAAGATGGCAAAACTTATCATCTTAAAGATATGTGGAATAGAAGGCAGTGCACAAAGTTTAATGGTTGCCCTTACATTGTGCAAAGAGCAGCTGAAGCAATTTTTAGCCCTGAGGGTAAAGCAGAAATTCAAGAGCTTGTTAAAGGCTATATGAACAATGCCAAAAAAATTCTAGAAACCCTAAGGGCAGCAGGCCTTGAAGTTTATGGCGGTGAACACGCCCCCTATATTTGGATTAAAACACCAAACAATGTTAATTCATGGGATTATTTCCAAATGCTCCTCGATAAGGCTCACATTGTTTCCACCCCCGGTGTTGGCTTTGGGCTTAGTGGTGAAGGCTATATTCGCTTAACAGCTTTTGCCAATAGTGCAAATATTGATGAAGCTCTTGTTAGACTGAAAAGTGTTTTGTAAGTTATTTATATATAACCATAAATACATTAAAAAACAATCATTTAACGAGCAAACAAAGTTTGCTCTATTCCTGCTCTAATTCAAAACCTGCAAGAAAATAACTTGTCTAAGTTTATTTCTTGCAGGTTTTTTGTTCTTTATTGCTAATTTTTTTAACAATCAAAAAACTTAATGAAACTGATGAAATTAGGTTTGAGAAATTGTAATGATTAAAAAAGAAATTACAATTGTAGAACTGATTGAAGCTATTGGTAAAAAGGTGTTTATTGCAATAAAGCATAGATGTTTATAATGCCTTAGGCTCATATAAAAAAAGACTAAAATTAAGGCTTTACAAGATATGAAAATCTAAAATTATAATGCTTTACAAATATTACACAAGTTTATATACTACAAAAAAGAAGAGATTTTAATTTGAAATCTCTGTGCCATTATTGCGTGTAAATCTCTATTGAATTAAGGTGGCAAAACTTTAATCCCAGTATATAAATTATGGAAAAAATTTTAGTAACTAAAGCATTTATTCCTCCCATGGAAGAATATGAAAAATATTTGCGAATAATATGGGAGAATGGGCAATTTACCAATCAGGGCGTTTTGCTAAAGCAATTGGAAGAAAAACTCAAAGCTTTGACTATGGTTGAAAATGTCTGCTGTGTTGCCAATGGAACCCTTGCCCTCCAGTTAGCTCTTGCTTCTTTAGAAATTGAAAGCGGTGAAATAATCACTACCCCATTTAGTTATGTTGCCACAATTTCCAGTATTTTATGGCAAAGATGTAAACCTGTTTTTGTGGATATTGAACCTTATAATTTTACAATTAATGCCCAAGAAATTGAAAAGTCCATTACAAAGCAAACCAAGGCCATTTTGGCCGTGCACGTATTTGGCTATGCTTGTGATGTGGATAAAATCCAAGAGGTTGCGCAAAAACATAAGCTTAAAGTTATTTACGATGCAGCCCACACATTTGGAGCAAGTTATAAAGGGAAATCATTGTTAAGTTATGGCGATATATCAACATCATCTTTTCATGCCACTAAGCTTTTTCACACTTGTGAGGGAGGAGCTTGTTTTATAAAAGATAAGAATATTGCAAAGAAATTAGAACTGCAAAGACGCTTTGGCCACACTGATGATAATCACTATTTGCTTGGAATAAATGCCAAAATGTCTGAATTACACTCTGCCATGGGGCTTACAGTTTTACCTTATTTTGCAAAACTCATCGCCGAGAGAGAAAAACTTTCAAAACTTTATGATGAAAATCTAAGTAAGCTTTTGCAATTGCCAAAAAAACAAGTGGATTTAGAATATAATTACGCCTATTACCCTGTACTATTCAAAAATGAAAATGAATTACTACACGTCTTTAGTAAACTAAAAGAGGCAAATATTTTTCCAAGACGTTATTTTTATCCAAGTCTAAACTTACTTGATTATCTTGAAAAATCACATTGCCCCATTTCGGAAGATATTTCCTCGCGCATTGCTTGCTTGCCCCTATATTCAAGCTTAAGCGAAGAAGAAATATTGCTAATTTGTAAGATTATCACCAATGCTTTAAAATAATTTTATTATTTTTAGCCAATTCTTACTGTATTTCTATTTAGTTCACGCTGAAAAAGTCAATTTTTGACTTTTTCATAAAGGCACGTTGCCTCCAAGTGCCACATTGTGGACGCCACAAGTGAATTGTGGCTCACTTTACGGCACGCAAAGCTGACGCTTTAGCTTACAGCTCTGTTTTGCCTGCCGCTTTCAATAAGTCATTTGCATTATGTAATTCATTTGTTTTACAGTTATATTGCTTATGAATATTGAGCTTGCCATCTTCCATAGTAAAATAGGCAAAACGACTATTTGTTCCACCAACATCAGCACATAAAATGTTATAAATCATTTATCCACCTAGCTTGATTTATGTTGGAAAAATTTATAATTGATTTTTGTTACAGCATTTGCAAAAAAAAATAGAAAGCTTTGCTAAAAATTCTTATAAATGGATTTGGGGAAAAACTCATTGTTTCTAATAAAATTTTTCCCCTGTTTATAAAACTGTGCTTTTCTAGCTTAGCCGGCATTAATCCAAGCAATTACTTCTTCTTTGCTTGGTACTTTGCCAACACATTTAACTTGATTATCTATGGCTACAGCAGGGGTTGACATAATGCCAAGTTTCATCATTTCTTGAAAATCTGAAATTTTTTGCACTGAAGCTTCTTTGCCAAGTTCAGCTAAAGCATTAATTACAATTTTTTCTGCATCGTTGCAACGGGCGCAACCTGGCCCAAACACTTTAATTTCCATAATTTTTTCCTCTCTTTTTTCAAACTTTGCACAATAAAATATACAACAGTTTTCTTTTATATATAAGGCCCTAGGGCATTAAAAAGCCAACCCACTACAGTAAACATTACCCATAAATAGCCTATGAATAAAGCTTGGAGTTTAAAAGTCATAATTTGTCTTAGTAACATAAATTCCGGTATACTGGCGGCCACTGAACTCATACAAAAGGCAAGAGTTGTTCCAATTGGTAAACCTTTTAAAAGTAGGCTTTCCATGACCGGAATTATTCCTGTTACATTTGAATATAAAGGTATTCCAACCAATACTGCGCTTGGAACTGTCCACCATTCACCTGCCCCAAGATTATTGGCAAACCAATTTTCCGGCACAAAACCGTGCAAAGCTGCCCCTATGCCAACTCCAAGGAAAACCCACTTCCAAACCCTTTTAAAAATGGTATTAGTTTCATAATAGGCAAATTCATGTCTGTCTTTAATGCTAAGTTTTGGTGCAGGGGTATTATTTTCAGTACTAACTTGTACTGCCGGCATATTATTTATGGTTTCAGCAATAAAAGGCTGTAACCAGCGCTCAGCCTTTAGGCTATCCATTAAAAATCCGCCTATAATTCCGGCCAACAAACCAACTGAAACGTAAATAAGGGTAAACTTCCAACCTAATAAACCCCAAAGCAAAATTATTGCTATTTCATTAATTAAGGGTGAGGTAATTAGAAAGGACATGGTAATTCCAATGGGAATGCGGGCTGTAGTAAATCCTAAAAACAAGGGAATACTAGAACAAGAACAAAATGGAGTAATTGCCCCAAACATGGAGCCAAGACCATAGCCTATTGCTCTTTTTCGTCCAGCCAAATAATCCCGCACTTTTTCAGTGTTTAATGTAGCTCTTAGCCAAGCTAAAACATATATTAGAAGTACCAAAAGCATAAGAATTTTTATTGTGTCATAGATAAAAAACTCAATGGCTTCACCAAGCAAAGAATTTTCTTCAAAACCAAATAACTCAAATGTTACAAAATGAGCAAATGGAATATTATAATAATAAGCAATAGCCCAAACTATTCCAAGGCTTATTATACTCACAAAATACTTTGTATTCCATGAGCTATTTGTATTAATAGTGTTATTTAAACTATCTTGAACCATAAAGTTTCTCCATTTAGAACTTTTTAATAATTTGATTATTGTTGAATTATTAAAATATTATTTTAAAAATTTTTGTTTTTATTAAATCACTTAAATTCTTAGAGGCAAAAGTCCGTGTTGAATTCCGGCCTCTTGCCTAAACTTTTGGCATTGTGCTGGATCTTCAGCACAACATTTTTCCGTTAGAAAAGCAACAACATCAAGCATTAGGGGAATATTGGCCTTATAACGCATAAAACGCCCTTCCCTCACCACTTCTGCCAATCCGCTCTGCACAATGGCTTTTAAGTGAAAAGAAAGATTTGTAGACGGAATATCTAAAAGCTTAGAAATTTCACCTGCCACCAAACCACTTGGCGCACTCTTTACCAAGAGACGAAAAATATCTAACCTAACATCTGAAGACAGAGCTTCAAAAATTTTACTTGCACACTTACTTTCCATATTTCAATAATTCAACATTATTTGAAATATGTCAAGAGAATTTTTAGCAGAGAATATAATAAGTAAGCATAAAAAAATCCCCTAAAGATTTTACTTCAGGGGATTTTATATTTTATTCGACAAAAAAGTTTTTTACAAAAATTTTTTGCAAATGGCGGAAAGGCAGGGATTTGAACCCTGGATACAGTTTTATCCGTATACTCGCTTAGCAGGCGAGCTCCTTCGGCCGACTCGGACACCTTTCCGCAACTTGTTGCAGAGAATTTTCTAGCTCATTTGCTTTAAATAGTCAAGAAAAAAAAATTGTCGAAAAAAACTTAAAAATGCGCAGTATTCCGA
>CAYJHF010000128.1:0-6326 GCA_964369905.1 uncultured Mailhella sp.
TACAAATAAAGTGGTTGCCTTTTAGTTAATCTTTAAACATTTTCATGGAGTTTTTTATGAAGTTAAAAAATTTAATTTTAGGGCTTATGGTTGCCTTAACGCCTTTTGGGTTAGCATTAGAAGCAAATGCCAACAATTACCCAAATAAGCCAATTACTCTTTATTGTCCTTATGGCCCAGGTGGCGACACGGACTTAAGCGCTCGTGTTTGGGCAGACTTTGCCAGCAAAGAACTTGGTCAACCTGTACTTGTGGTAAATAAAATTGGTGGCGGGGGTCTTAGCGGAACTCTATTTGCAACTCAACAAAAGGCTGATGGCTATAACCTCTTTATTGGTCAACCTGGCTCATGTATAACTTTACCTCTTTTAGCTCCCAATAGTGGAGTAAAACAAGATAGCTTTGAATTTCTTTCGCGTTTTGCTATTACCAATCCAGGAGCTGTGGTAAAGGCTGATGCTCCTTGGAAAAACATTAAAGATTTTCATGAAGATGCTATAAAAGCACCTAATAAATTTATTTCCAGTGGTTCTTCAGCTACATCTTATGTTGCCTTACTTTTTACAAGCTGGCTTATGCAAAATGATGTAAAACTAAAAACTGTAGAATATAATAGCGCTGCTGAATCAGCCACTGCAGTACTTGGTGGGCATGGAGACATTACCTTTGTTTACAAACCTAACTTTGCTTCCATGGTTGATGCCGGTGAGTTAAAATTGCTTGTTTTAGGTGCTAAAGACCCAAAATATCCTGATGTGCCTACATTTAATGAGCTTGGTTATCCTGGAAATTATTATGGTTGGAGCGGAATTGTTATCCCTAACGGAGCACCACAAGAAATTAAAGACAAATTAATTGCAGTTTCTGAAAAAATTAATAAAGATCCTGAATTTCTTAAAGCTTTAAACAATCTTGGTTTTAAACCTGACAATACTTCAGGTGAAGAATTTAAAAAGTCAGTAAATGCCCAATATAATGAGATGAAAACCGTTTTAACCAATCTTGGCCTTATAAAATAAATTTTCAACTTTTCTTGTACCCATTAAAATATAGTTAATAAATTTTGATGGGTACAATTTTAACAATTTAGTAATAACTCAAAAAGGATATACTTATGTCTATTACACGTTATGGAGTTCCAAAAGGCGGGGCTCTTCCTTTTGCAAAAGCGGCAGAGGCAAGTGGCTTTCTTTTTGTTTCAGGACAAGTTCCAAGAGACAAAGACGGACAAATTGTTAGCGGAAATATGGTAACACAAACCCGTGTAACCTTAGATAACTTAAAGAGTGCTCTGGAAATGGCCGGATATGGTCTTGAAGATGTGGTTAAGGTTGATGTTTGGATTGATGATACAAGGGATTTTGCTGATTTCAATAAGGTTTACTCAGAGTATTTTACCGCTGAGCACGCTCCGGCCAGAAACACAGTGCAAGCAGCTCTGATGAGTGATATGCGTGTAGAAGTGGCTTGTGTTGCCTTTAAAAAATAATTAGAATTATATAAGAAAATGTCAGTTTCAATTTTTAATGACGTAATCGGCCCAATTATGCGTGGCCCCTCAAGCGGACATACTGCTGCCACATGGCGTATGGGTAATATTACCTTACAAATACTTGGCAGTGCCCCAAAGCAAGTGGAGTGTCGCTTTCATAAGTACGGAGCATACGCCAATGTTTTTAAACAGCAACGCTCTGATCTTGCTTTTGCGGCAGGACTAATGAATCTTGCCATGGAAGACCAAAGCTATGACTTAGCTTTTGAGAAAGTCAAAGAAAACAATATTGAGCTTAGTTTTAGCACACCTGATCTTCAAAATGCCAATCACCCCAATGAAGTTGAGGTTTTGGCTCAAGATATAGACAATAATTCCATAATAATTAGGCTTCGTTCTATTGGTGGTGGGGTAGTTTCGCTTATTTCCATTAATGGTTATCATACTGAATATAATGGAAATAAATATGGCTTATTCTTGTTGATGAAAAATAATTATCACAATAAGTTACAAGATTTGCTTTTTGAATATAAATTATCTGAATTTTCTTCAATACACGAAAGTGAAAAAGATAATTGTGCTCTTTATTCCATACTTTCTTCCAAAGAATTTCCCTTTGAGTTAATTAATGTAGTAAATACTTTTGAAGAAATTTTGAATATTTTTAGCATTAATCCAATAATGTTCTCGGTGTGGGATAAGCAGGATTTAAGACAGGAATTTATTAAGAAAGTTTTTGTCAATCCACTGCCGGCAAATATTTTAGCTTCATCCATTGCCAAAGATTATGAGCTTGCACTTCTTGGTATTACAGAAAAAGAAGCTCAAGTTTATTTAGATAAATGTCTGAAAGTAATGTATAATTGTGTACAAAGTGGCCTAGAATTAAAAGAATATAGTTCTATGAAAATTCTAAAACCCTTGGCTGGGAAATTGTTGTCTAAGAACAAAGCTATGCTTATTGGTGGCGTACATAGTGAAGTTGCTATATATTCTATGGCCGCAGCCGAATGGAATGGCTCCGGTGGGCTTATTGTTGCAGCTCCTACAGCAGGCTCTGGAGCTATAATTCCCGCTGTAATTGTCAAGTTGAAAGAGCTTAAAATAACAGAAGAAAGTATTTTGCACGGTCTTTGGGCGGCCGGACTGATTGGACTTGCCATTGCTGATCAATATACCTTTGCCGGAGGGGTTGGCGGTTGCCAAGTGGAAATAGGTTCAGCCGGTGCTATGGCAGCAGCATTAATTGTGGAAGCTACTTTGCACCACAGAAGAGAACCAAGCCATTTAGAGCATGGGCTTGGGATTGTTTTATCCGCAGCTACTTTATTTTTGCAAAATAGCTTAGGCCTTGTTTGTGATCCTGTACAAGGATTTGTGGAATTACCTTGTATTTCTCGTAATGCAACAGCGGCATCACAGGCTTTTGTTTGTGCGGATTTAGCTCTAAGTGGTTGGAAATCACCCATAAGTTTTTATGATACAATTTTGGCTATGAAAGATGTTGGTGATAAAATGGCCATGGAACTTAGGTGTACTTCCCTTGGAGGACTAGCTTCAAGACCATTGGCTAAGGATACATTTACAAACCACGTTTAACATATTTATAATGTTAAATTAACTTTAGGTAGATACAAAAAAGTGCAGTATGAAAAATTTACAATATGATCTGATAGTTGTTGGTGGCGGTATTACAGGCCTTGCAGTAGCCTATGGACTTGGCAGAAAAAAAACAGGTTTAAAAATTGCTGTCATTGATGCCCCAACGGAGCTAAATAAAGCTTCAAAAACAAATGTTGGGCTAATTTGGTGTCAATCTAAATTTTTGGATAAACCTGATTTTGCTCGCTGGGGTTTTATTTCTTGTCGACTATTCCCTGAGTTAGTTAAGGAATTGGAAGATAATACAAAAGTTAAATTGAAAGTAAATTTCACAGGTGGGCTTATTCCAACTCTTGGTGAGGAAGAATTTACCAACCGTGGAAACTATATAGATGGATTAAGAAAGGAGCTTGGGGAATATCCGGGTGGAATGATTTCACGCCAAGAACTGGAAAAGAAATTACCTAAAATCAAATTTGGTGATGAAGTTAGCGGTGCAGCTTGGTGTGAAGATGATGGATTTATTGACCCTTTACAGCTTTTAAGAGCCTATCGTATGGCCATTAAAAACTTAGGCATAGATTTTTATGGCGATACCATGGTTTATGATATTTTCCCTAATAGTGATAATTCTTACAGAATTATTACTTCTGCCGGTGAATTTCAAACTGAAAAAATGGTGCTTGCAGCAGGACTTGCCAATAAACGTTTGGCTAATTTTTCCCAAATTGACATACCTCTTTTTGCAGACAAAGGACAAGTCTTACTCACTGAACGCCTTCCTTTTGTAATGCCCATTCCGATTTTAGGTTGCACACAAACCTTTGGTGGAACTGTAATTATTGGTTTTAAACATGAAAATAGAGGGCATGATGCAACAGTTTTACCTTGGGCAGTTTCCCAAGAAGGACTTTGGGCCATGCGAGTTTGGCCGGAACTTGCCCATAAACGTATTATTCGCACATGGCCTGGGCTTAGAATTGTTCCCAACGATAAAGTGGCTATTTACAGTCGTTTACCAAAACACCAAAATGTCACCATTGTGAACACCCACAGCGCTATTACTTTTGCAGCTGCGCATACTTATCATGTAGCACCATATATTTTGGGAGAAGATTTGCATGAATGTGCTAAAAATATGACACTTAAAAGATTTGGATTTGAGTTATAAGGAGTGGAAAATGTCTGATACGGTAAAAATTATTCTTGATGGGGTTGAAACAGAGGTTGCAGCCGGCATTAGCGTTGCGGCTGCAGTTTTAGGGCATCAGCACGATAAAGCTTTTCATCACAATACCATGGATGCAAGCCCACGCTCTCCTTATTGTCTTATGGGTGTTTGTTTTGAATGTATGCTTGAGATTGACAATGTACCTAACGTGCAATCTTGCTTGGTGACAGTAAAAGACCAGATGATTGTAAATAGGCAAACCCAAGCAGAACCATTTAATCATAAAGTTGAAGAATAGGATCTTATTTATGAAAATTGACCATTACGACCTATTAGTTGTCGGTGCGGGACCTGCAGGGCTTAGTGCTACTGTAGCCGCTCGTTCTTGTGGCCTTGAAGTGGCTATAGTTGATGAACAAAGCGCCATTGGCGGACAAATTTTTCGCAATATCCATTTGCCCTATACTAAAAATGTTCTGGATAATCACGATTACCAAATAGGAAATGCTTTAATAAAAGAATTTTCAACTTGTGGAGCTGATTTTTTTCCAAACACCAATGTTTGGGGTATGCAGGTTAACGCTTTAAATAATGAAATTTCATGCAATAAAAACGGCAAACCGGAAAAAATTACTGCTTCTAAAGTACTTTATGCCATTGGTGGTATGGAAAGGGCTGTGCCTTTTAAAGGCTGGACTTTACCTGGAGTTATGACTGCCGGTGCAGCTGAAATTATGCTTCGATCTGGCTCTAATCTTGAGAATTATCGTGACGGGGTGGTTTTAGCAGGAAATGGCCCTCTTTTGTTATCCTTGGCTAATCACCTTTTGGATCACAACATTAAAATACTAGCTTGGTTGGACACAGGAAAATTTCAAGATAAACTTCTGTCTATTATTCACATGGGGAAAATATATAATGATATTCCATACTTAAAGCGTGGAATGAAAATGGCTCTTAGAATTTTAAAGAAAGTTCCAATTATTCAAGGAGCGCAAGAAATAGAAGCCCACGGGCAAGACTATTTAGAAAAAGTGAGTTATACCAAAAGAAATTCTAGAAAAGAATTATTTAGTAACTGCTTAATCAGGCATGAAAATGTTATTCCACGGGCTCAAATAGCTAGTGCGCTCGACTTGCAAATGGATTTTGATTCTGTTCAACGCTATTGGCATCCAAAAACAGATTTTTATGGGCGTACCAGTTTGAATGACATCTACATGACCGGCGATGGTGCTTTTGTTCATGGCGGAGAAGCTGCCATAAGCAAAGGTTATCTTTCAGGTTTGGTTATAGCAAGAGATTTGGGTGTTATTTCTTCTGATGAGGCAGCAGTTCGAGGAAAACCAAACTATAACCTATTGTTAAAGCTAATCAAAGCTAGAAACTATCTACGCTATGTTTTTGCTCCCAATAAGGATATTTTTAATGTTCCTGATGATGTGGTGGTTTGTCGCTGTGAATGTGTAACTGTGGCAGATGTTCGCCAAGCAGTTAAAGAGGGTTATAATGATCCAAATGAAGTAAAACGCATGACAAGAATAGGCATGGGACCATGCCAAGGCAAGATGTGTGGAGCTGCTGTAGCTGAAATTATAGCTCAAGAACGTGGTGTAAAAATTGAAAAAATAAATATGCTAAAAAGCAGACAGCCATTTAATCCGGTAAGTCTTAGCGATTATTGCTCCTTTTACAAAAAATAAGCTATGCTTGCTACTGCTCGGATAATTTTCAGCGTGGACTATTTTATGCAGAGCTAAAAGGCACACAAATCAATCACTTAACGGCAAAAACGTGGTTTTGCCTGTTCTTGATTTGTGGTCGTATTTGCTTTACAAATTCTCCATAAAAGCTTGCACAATGAATTGTGCAGAGTTTTCAAAGTAGGTATTGTTTTTTCAAAACATTTAGGTTCAAACTGTCTACCTAACTTCCGAGGGCTAAAAATTTGTTTAATTCTTCAATACTAATTTGGTACAGTCCTAACTTATCCATAGTTCTTCCCGCTGCAAAAAAATCTGTTTCAGGTGCTAAGGTTGCAAAAAGACAAATTAGGCTGTT
>CAYJHF010000129.1:0-6321 GCA_964369905.1 uncultured Mailhella sp.
TCAAAAGGCAGTAGAAAGAATAACTGCTTATGATTCTTCCATTTATGGAAGTATAGATGGCTATGTTGAACAAATTGGGGCAGACACAGTTACAAATGAAAAAGGGGATATTTTCTTCTTGGTAAAGGTTAGAACCAATGAGAATGCCATTTATCACAATGAAGAAATTTTACCGATAACTCCTGGCATGGTGGCCACGGTTGATATTTTAACAGGCAAAAAAACTGTGCTTGATTATTTACTGAAACCTATAACCAAAGCTAGCCAATATGCTCTAAAGGAACGCTAGGACGAGGGCTTAATGATAAATTGCTTTAAAAAAGCTATCTTAAGCTTCTTGCTTATTGTAGTAAGTGCTTGCTTTTGGTTTACAAAAAGTGCTTATGCGGATAATTCAAAACTTTTTGGAACCATTGAGTTTAGAGCTGCTATGGATAAAATACCGGCTTGGCTCTCAGTTTTAGACAAACAGTCAAAAAGTGCTTTTTTCCCTGAGGGTGCAAAATGGAGAGGTTCTTACCAGGAGTTTAAGAATAAATATAAAAGTTTGGAAGGTGATATAAATGCCCAGTTATCGCTGGTTAATTTATACTGGAATCAATATCCCTACCGTGAAGACATACACAATGTATATAAGACAGAGGATTATTGGGCTATTCCCGATGAAATGGTTAAGAATTCTGGAGATTGTGAAGATTACAGCATAGCTAAATATTATACCTTGAAGGATTTAGGCTTTCCTCCTGATAAGATGAGAGTTGTTGTAGTATTTGAAACAATCAGAAATATTGCCCATGCTGTCTTGGCTGTTTATTTAGATGATGATGTGTTAATATTGGATAATTTATCAAATCGAGTATTTTCACATACATTGCTCAAGAACTACGATCCACGCTTCTCAATAAATGAACAGTGGCGTTGGGTTCACATGAAGCCTAAGAAGAAAAATTAATAAAATGTAGTTTATAAGATTTGTAATATAAGGTAAGTTTGGAACAATTTGAAATTAGTGATAAATACTAGGAGTAGGCAATGGAAGAGATGAAAACAAAAAACAGTAAAATTAAGAAATTTTTTGTGTTTATGTTTATGCTGGCAATTGCTACTGTAGTTTGTGGTGTTGCTTATGTTATAGCCACCAAGGAATATGATTTAACTGCTGAAGAAATTTTAACTCAAGAATCATCAACAGTTTCCACTTGGACTCAAAATACAGTTGCTTCAATTAATCTTTGGACAAATGGTTTAGATACCAATGCTAAGAGAGTAAGTTCTTCAGAACTATATCGTCTTTTTGCCAAGGAGGCTTCAAGCTTAACCAATGAAGAAGCTGTGCGTTTAAATAATGAGGAATTGTCAGCAACTCAATCCCTTTCTGAACAAGTTCCTTATATGCGTAATATTTTAAATGACTTCATGAGTTTTAATGGTTATGCCGATGCTCGCCTCTTGGATAATGAAGGCATTATGATTTTATCAGCCGAAGCAAGACCAACCCCCATTAATGATATTCAAGTGGAAGTTGGTAGGCGTGCAGTGCAAAATAATGCTCTGTCTTTCTCTCCTGTTGTTCCCTATCAAAATGGTTTGATTTTACACTTTGCCGATCCTCTGAACCCAGTGTTTAGTCAATCTGATGACAATACTCCAATAGGTACTTTACTGCTCAGCACTCCGGTAACCTCTGCCATTGCAAGATTTTTAACCTATGATAATCAAGGTGAAGAAAAAGTCACACCATATATAGTGCAAAAAAATGGTGGTTTTTTTGAAGTTGTTGATGTGCAAGGATTAAACTTTAAACTGGTTGATGATAGTTATCAATTTGCCGAAGAAAAACTTGATTTTGCCTTAAGACAATCCGTGAATAATCCTGAGCAAATGGTCTGGTCAAGCGGAACTTTTGTGCCAAATCTAAATTGGTGGATTATTGTTGAAATTCCTTCAGCTCTAATTCAAAATAAATTAGATTCAGCGGCTGCCGGAATTTATGGTTTTGCTTTTACTTTTTCCATTGGCTTTATCTTGGTATTAGCACTACTTTGGTGGATTGCTGTTGGACGTGAACAAAAAGCCAATGCCAAACGCTTTGAAAGTCTTTACACATTAATTGATGAACAAAAAAGAATTTTAGACAATGTGAATGCCGCCCTTGATACCGGTCTTTTAGCTGCTGATATAACAGGTAAGGTAATTATGGCTAATAGAGCATTTACTGAGCTTTGTGTGTGTAAAGAAAGTGAAATTGTCGGTGAAAATTTTGCTCCAATTTTTGACCCTGCTTTTACCCATGAACTACTTTCCGGTATTGCTAAGGTTTCCCAAACCGGAAAACCGCTTACAGCTGAATACTCTGCCATGCTCAGCAAAGAAACAAGGTTACTACGTTTAACTTTCTATCCTTTTTTAGATAATGAAATTGAAGAAGCAGAAGAGGGAGAAATAACTCCTCAAGCGGAAAAAAATGCCAAAAAAACTGCCAGAAAATTCAATAATGCAGCTTTAATTACCTTTACTGATATTACAGAGTTCAGAAGACAGAGTGAAGCCAAAAAGCATGTACAAGAAAAATCCATGCAAGCCCTTGTTCGCGCTGTGGAAAGTATGGATCCATATTTAACAGGCCATTCTCGTCGCATGGAGCAGCTTGGAGTTTTAATTTGTAAGACTTTACAGTTAGGTGACAATGATCTAAGTACAGTAGCCATTGCAGCTAACCTTTCTCAAATAGGCAAGCTATTTGTTTCAAGAGATTTGCTTTTAAAACAAGGCTCCTTAACTCCCGAAGACAAAGCCCAGCTTTTAAGTATTCCTGAAAAAGCATGGCTTACATTAAAAGAAATTGATTTCCACCTGCCAGTGCCTGAAGCCGTACACGATATGTACGAACGTCTTGACGGTAAAGGCTATCCTCGTAAACTTGAGCCTGATGCAATTAACATTCATGCCAGAGTGCTTGGAGTTGTTAATACATTTTGTGCTATGACTGCTCCACGCTCCTACCGAAGAGGAGCAACCATTGATGATGCACTCGAACATTTACGTAATGATAGAGGGTTTGATCAAAATGTTGTTTCTGCTCTTGATGCTGTGCTTAGAACTCCAGAGGGGTTAAAAGTAGCCAGAGCAAGCACCGGTGTTCAATAAATAGGCTTACTTTTGACCTTAGCTTAAATTTAAAAATAAATTATTAGGGGATATTATGCGAATTCTGTTTATGGATAATTATTTTCCTGGATTTTTCCGTCTTTTGGTTCCTTATGTCATTGATAAACTAGGGCATGATGAAAAAAATGAAATTGTTTTTCTCTCAGAGCATAAACGTAGAGATTTTAATCTTGCAAAAATTAGGCATATTAGCATACGTTATCCAAAAGTTCCAAGCACTTACCCAATAGCAGAACAAATAACGCTAAATGCAGTACACCAAATTGAAGCTTTTGCACACGCTATGCAACAGTTAAAAAAAGGTGGTTTTTACCCTGATATTGTAATTGCAACTGAACCTTGTAGCACAGAAGTGTATAATGTGTTCCCACATTCATGTAAAATAGTTTACTTTGATTTGTATTATAATAGCTTGGTCGATGATATTTTAATTAGTAAAGGCAAGCTTTTGGCAGAACAAAAAAAACCAATGTATTTGAAAAATTCCTTTCAATTAGCCTCCCTGCTCAGTTGTGATTTGGCTATTGTACCAAGCAAAGTGCAAAAAGAAAGTTTTCCTGAAATCTTTCACGATAAAATTGAAGTGCTTCCTCTTGGTATTGATGTTGACTTTTTCTCCAAACAAATTATCCCAGAAGAAATGAGTGATAAAATCAGGCCAGAGTTTTTAAGCTTACTTGAACATCAAGAACTAATTACTTATTCCGCGCGAAACCCTAATGAATACGCAGGATTTTCAACTGTTTGTCAAGCAATTCCCAGAATTTTGGCCGCCAGACCTAAAAGTCATGTGGTAATTGTTACACATAATGTGAATTTAGCTAAAGAACATCAAGATTATGCGGAACTAATTAAAAGCTCAGGTGGAAGGGTGCATATTTTTGGCCAATTCACTTGGAATGAATATTGTGTGTTGTTGCAAAAATCAGCTGCTCATATTTATATGTCGGCCAAACCTTCGTTGCCAACCTCTCTTTTGGAAGCAATGTCTTGCGGTGCTTTAATTATTGCCTCGGATACAAAGCCTGTGCGTGACATAATTACCCATAAGCAAAATGGTTTTTTGGTAGATTTTTTCACCCCTATTTCATTGGCAGATACAGTAGTCCAGGCCTTAAGCCTTGAAAAGGCAGAAGAAACAAAAATTCGCAAAATGGCCAGAGAGTTTGCACTAAAGAACTATGCGGCTCAAAAACTAATCCCAGCCCAATACAAGAGAATACAGGACTCCTATAAAAATATGGTTCCTGAACCCTTGGCACACAGGAAACAACTGTAAAGTCATTGGGGGCTTGATAACTTAATACCATGCTTGCTATTTTTTACACTCTTATTCCAATTTTTGGAATTATGGCCATAGGTTTTTTTGCAGACCGTGGTCAGCTTTTGCCTTCAGAAGCAGCCAAAAGTTTAAATCAATTTGTTTATTGGTTTAGCTTGCCATTGCTTTTATTTAGTATCATGTCACACATTAGCCCCGAAGAAATGTCTGCCGCTTTATTTATAGGCGGAACCATTGGTTTTCTGGCTAGTCAAGTCATAGTTATGATGATATTGCGTGTGCTTGGCTGGAACTGGCAAAAAAGCATTATGGGTGGAATGCTTGGAGGGTTTCCCAATGTGGCTTTTATGGGAATTCCTATTATTTTAATACTATATCCCGAAAGCTCCGAGGCAAAAATTGTGGCTGGAATTGCCGCTATATTGCCTACTGCAAATCTAGTTCTTACAGATATTGCTTTAACATTACTTGGTAAAAATGATAAAAATATTGCAAAAGTAATTAAAAATATTTTCCATGGCATATATACAAATCCCGGTTTGTTAGGGGCAACATTTGGAGCATTGGTTGGCTTAGCCGGTTTACCCCTGCCAAGTGCTTTGCTTCAAATAGCTGAAATGATGGGAAATACAGCTTCTCCATGTGCTTTATTTTGCATTGGTATGTATATTTCTGTTCAGTTTACCACATGGAAACAAAATAAAAGCCTAAAAGAAAAAATTCAAACTAATTTTAAACAAACATGGATTGCCTATGTTATTATTATAATAGGTAAACTATTTTTAACGCCAATTGTTATGTACTATTGCTGTTTAGTTCTTGGAGTACAAGGAATAAGTTTGTCCACCATAACTATAACCTCAAGTATGTCCACAGCCATTGTTTGCCATGTTATTTCTCTCAAGCATGAAATGATTACCACAGAGTCCACCAATCTAATCCTTATGTGTGCCATACTTTCCATGCTAAGCTTGCCCATTGTTATTGCCATTACACAAGCTCTTGTACAACAGTAAAATAAGAGCTTAAGCATAGTTATTTTTTGCTTTTAAAAAGTAAGAATTTTATATGCAGAACTTTCTCATTCATAAATTTTTAATCTCTTACTATTGCCAAAATGAGCTAAATTTGTTAAAATTTATGACAACAAAAATGAAAGCTCTGCATTATGAATTGCATATTGCTTTGTAATAACTAATTTTGACGAAATATCATTAAAAAATAGGGAGAAAAATATGGGCTTTTTTTCAGCGGTTAAAAAGATTTTCAGTACAGCCCCAACGCAACAAGAAGATAATAAAGAAATACTGGAGGAAGGCTCTGAAGAACAAATTCTTAGCACTGCGCATCAAGAGCAAGAATTTATAGAGTTTACATTAAAACTAAAAGCTACAGAGCCAAAACTCTCAGCTTGGTTAAATATAATTCTTGCCGGAGTGGAAGAAGCTAATTCTTTATTTTGGACAAGGCTTGGTTATTTGCTAAAAGCTCTTGAAACGCCTGAAACAGAAGCCGATAAATTTATTTCTGATTTTAAAACTTGGCTAGCTAATATGGAATATCATTATCTCAATGATTTTCGCTCAGAATTACAATATCGCCTAGCCTTAGCCCTCGAACTTGAAGACGAAGAAGATGAAAGGGATATTTTATTTAGCAAGGTGCAAGATGGGCTTGCCAAAACAAGAAATCAACTTGGCAAGGGTTTACAAAACCTTTTTGCAGGGCACAGCAAACTTGGTGAAGAGTTTTTTGAGGAGCTGGAAGAGCTTTTTATTATGTCGGATATGGGCACTGAGCTTTCTTTAAAATTAGTGGCAAAACTAAGGCAAGTAGCCAAGAACGAAAGAATTGAGAATACAGAAGATTTA
>CAYJHF010000130.1:0-6259 GCA_964369905.1 uncultured Mailhella sp.
TCTGAGCCAGCCACAATAAGCATACCCCAAGCCACCATTCCTATGGAACTGCCAAAATTTCCGTCAAACCACATGGTAGCAGCAATGGGAACCCAGACTAAGGCAGTGCCAACAATGGGAACTACTCCGCAAAAAATAGCTAAAAGGGTAAAAAAAGCCACATCTTGTGCCCCAAAAATAGCCAGCCCTATGCCGGTTAAAATTCCTTGTACAAAGGCCACAAAGAAAATTCCCAAAAAAATTGAGCGCACTGCACTGTGAAAGGCATTAATAAATCTGTCTATGGATTGGCTTGGTAAAACACAAACACGGCAAACTATTTTATAAATTGTTGGCGAATAAATAACTGTTAAACCGGACATAAATACAATAAGAAAGACTTTAAACAAGAGGTTTACAGTTCCGCCTGCCACACCAATACTACCTGTAACCAGAGCAGAAACCATACCTCCAAGCATTTCTTTTATATTGGAGGTAAACTCAGTGGCTAGATTTTCTACATCTTGAAAGCCCGGAATTAACACTAAATAATTATAGACTTCATCAATATAAACGTCCAAATAATCAGGTAGCTGAAAGCCTGTAGTGCTCCATGCAAGTAAGGTTTTATAGCCGTTTACAGCTTGAGGAGCAACCAAAATAGTCAATGCAAGTATGGGAATAATAATACAAAGTGCTAAAATAATGTAGTATATAGTGATTGCAACCACCATAGACATTCTAGCTCTAAACCAGCGGTATAGGGTGAGAGTCAAGGAGGCAATTGCCCCAGCCACAATTACAGCGTCTAATTGCGGAAAAAGCAAAAGTCCCCATGCAATTACAGCAAGCAAAGCTAAAATTCTAGCAATTTTTACATTAAAACTTGCCTTTTCAAAAATCATAGTTTTTTACCCCAACTTTGTGCCTGAATATACTTTTTAAAACTATATTTAACAACAAAATTACTACAATATTTTATAAATAATTATAATTTTTTTCCCATGGAAAAACAATCCAGCTATCTTGTTCAACCATGGTAACATAAGCATCAAGCAAGTTTTGTCCGCTAGGCTTTGTATAAAGTGCTGCAAAAAAAGCTTTTGGATAAAGTTCTTTTATTAATCTAGCTGTTTGCCCTGTGTTAACCAAATCATCTATAATTAATATTCCTTCACCATCACTGTCAATACCCTTAGTAACTACCTCAATTGTTGGGTTAACATCTTGGTTTTCTTTACTAAGACATATTGTGTCAACTAGAGTAATTTCAAGTTCTTTAGAAATTATTGCCGAGGGAACTAAACCACCTCTTACTACAGTTAATAATTGCTTAAAATTCCCCTTTTCTTGGATTTTAGAGGCCAAGATTTTTGTATCTCGATGCATCTGCTCCCAAGTTATGGGAAATGGTTTTTGTTCAGACATTTTTACCTCCCCATCTTATTCATATTTATTAATATGTTTTATAAAAGTTTATTTTGCAGTATTTT
This sequence comes from uncultured Mailhella sp., assembly GCA_964369905.1. Lineage (GTDB taxonomy): Bacteria > Desulfobacterota > Desulfovibrionia > Desulfovibrionales > Desulfovibrionaceae > Taurinivorans. The sequence goes on from CAYJHF010000130.1 coordinate 1,473, forward strand.
TCAACTGGGCATCTAAGTAGTTTAAACGTTCTAAATAAGCTGTGCGGAGTGAAATATAAGGATCAATAGAGTTTGTAACAATGGCTTCATACGCCCTATATGCTGTTCCTAAATTATTTACTTCTAATGGAAGTGTTGTAAAAAGTGAAGCTTCCCAAGGCATGAAATAACGTTGGGGTGAACTTGCAAAATCTCCTGCAAGTCCAAAGCCCTCTCTAATGGTTGAGGGGCCAAAAAATGGCAAGATAAAATATGGTCCTTGTGCAAAACCCCATTTGGCTAAGGTGGTGCCAAAGCGTAATTGCTCAGGGGTTGATAGAACAAGAATTTCATTTTGTGAAGCCACATCAGCAAAACCTAGGCTCGTCATGGAGTTAATCATAAACTTACCAAATTCGACAAAAAATTGATCAAATTCAGCTTGCAAGGCGGCATTTGTCATTCTAACCGGTGCGCCAAGATTATAGCGGAAATTTGTAAAGCCTGAGCGTATTTTAGCGGGCACTATTTTTTCATAACCATGGTAAACAGGTTTGGCAATTTTTAGCAAGAAAAAGTCATTAATGTGAAACCAGAATTTGTTCCAGTATTTAAAAGTATCTCGCCTAGGCTCTTCTGCATATTCATCATAATCATCGTCAAAATAATCATCGGAAACTTCTTGAACATAAAAATCATTGTTTAAAATTTGGGTATTGTTTTGTTTTTCTATATTTTGATTTTGTGCTGTAGATATATCATCAGGTGCAATTTCAGTATTTTTTGCACAAGCACTGACAAATATAATTGCAAGGAGAAAAAAAAGTTGAGAAATTTTCATGTCATACCTAAATTATTTTTTGATTTTTTATTGTCCAATTAATTCTTTTTTCTTGTCTGCAGCAATTTGGGCAACTCTGGCAATTAACTCGTCCGGTGTGCTATTACCAAGAAAGCTCCTAAACTGCTCTCTATAGTTTTTAATCATACTAACGCCTTCAATGGAAACATCATAAACCACCCACTTATCATTCTTGATTAACATTCTAAATGAAACAGGATAATCTTGTTCAAAGCTTCTAAAAAGGGTGTGTACTTCAACTTTTTTTTGATCAGACGAGCGAATTTCACCAACATATACTAAGCTTTGCCCTTCATAGTGATCTAATGTGTCAATGTATGAATTACGCAAAAGATCAGTAAAGGCCTTTTCAAAATCTGTTTTTTGTTTTTTAGTAAATTGTCGCCATTTTGGGCCAATGGTTCGACTAGAAAATTCTTCAAAATCAAATAATTCAACAACTTCTTCTTCCAGCTTTTTTATTATAGCAGCCTTTGTTTCAGGGTTTTGAAAGTCTTCATGCAAGAGTAATTCCATTACTTTAGCACTGGCAATTTCCATTCTTTCCTTAGGGCTAACAGGCTCAGCATTTGCAAGACCTACCCAAAAAAATGTGGAAAATAAAAAGGTTATTAAAATTCTTTGCATTAAACACCTCCAAAGACGTATTTACTAATTAATGATTCAATATCAACTGCTGATTCTGTGTCAAATATAACTGAGCCTTCCCCTAAGAGGTCTTCTGAACCGCCAGGTTCTAAGGCGATATATTTATCTCCGATCAGACCACTGGTTTTGACTGAAGCTATTGTGTCATCGCCCAAAACCATGCCGTGGTTGATTTGCATTTGAACATTAGCTAAATATGATGAAGTGTCAATGGAAATTTTTGTAACTCTGCCAACCACAACCCCTGCAATTTCCACATTAGCTCCATTTCTAAGTCCTGAAACCGAACCAAAATTGGCGCTAATGCTATAGCCTTTATCGCCAAAAACTTCCATTTTGCCTAGTTTTATGGTTAAATAGCCCACACAAACTAGCCCAATTACCATAAAAATACCAACTATGCTTTGTTTATTTATCATTTACTATCCTTTCACCTTACAAAATTATAGGAGCACAAAAAAATTATATTAACTTTCAATCCAAGCATCTAGGGCTTGCCTAATTTTTATATTACTTCCCACAAAGTTTTTTTGTTTTCTGTCCCTTTGGCTTTTATTTGTAAAGCGTTTTATATATTCATCATCTGAATTTAAAAATCCTTGAATTTCACCATTATAATGAGCTTTTCCACCTTTCAAAAGAAGTATATGATCGGCAACTTTATTCACGCTTGTTAAATCGTGAGTAATAAGCACAGTGGTCATATTTTTATAATGACTTTGCATTTCAAGAAGTAGTTCGTCCATGTCGGCAGCAGTAATTGGGTCTAAACCAGAAGTTGGTTCATCATAAAAAAGTAGGGGCGGTTCAGTGATAATTGCTCTGGCCAATCCTGCTCTTTTTTTCATACCACCGGAAAGCTCGCCAGGGAATTTATGGGCTGAATCCTCAAGTCCAACCAGCTCCAATGTATGTAATACAGCATCTTTAATTATAGAATTTGATAAATCTGTATGTTCTTTTAATGGAAGTGCCACATTGTCTTCTAAGGTTAGTGAGCTAAGTAGAGCTCCATCTTGAAAAAGAACCCCAACCCTACGCCTTATGGAGCGAAATTGCTTTGAACTCAAAGAGAAAATATCTTTATCTCCAAAATAAATTTTACCTGATTTATGGGGGATTAAGCCTAAAATAACCCTTAAAAGCGTGGTTTTTCCGCCCCCAGAGCCACCAAGGATTGCAGTTATTTTACCACTTGGAATATTTGCACTCAAAGACTTGATTACATCTTCATCTTTATAGCCTGCCACCAAGTTTTCCATTCTAATGTCCCATGAAATTTCTTTTTTGGAAACATTTTCACTGCTTATTATATTATTTGCTGTTTCAGTCATAATTTTTTCTATCATGTTGGTATAAAAAAGACAATTATAAAATTTATTATTTATATTGATATGTTATAATAAAAAAGATGTTAGTATATAATCGCTTATCAAAATAAGCACACAGCAAATCACCACAGCTGAAGTTGTGGCATTTCCAACAGCTACAGGCCCTTTAGCATCAAGTCTTTGGTGCACATTATAGCCTTGATAGCATGAAATTGTAATTACCAGAACTGCAAAAACAATGGCCTTTAAAAAACCTCCATTAACATCTGCCAAAGTTACACTGGATTCTATACCGGAAAAATAACGCCCTTTGTTGAGTCCAAGCAAAACACAAGCAGAAAAATAACCTCCAATAATTCCAATGACGTTAAACACGGCCGTTAAAAGCGGAAAAGCAATTAAAGCAGCCCACATTCTTGGGCTAACCAAATAAGATATGGGGTGAATATCCATAACTTCAAGAGCATCTATTTGGTCGGTAATGCGCATAACTCCAATTTCAGCTGTCATAGCGCTACCTGCTCTGGCTGTAACCATAATGGCTGTGAGAACAGGCCCAAGTTCCCTAATTAAAGTTAGGGATAAAAGAGAGCCTAACATTCCCTGAGCACCAAATAGACTCATTGCGTAAAAGGCTTGAAGTCCTAGCACCAAACCTGTAAAAAGTCCAACCAATAATATAACCAAGATAGATTGAGCACCAATAATATAGAGGTGGTGTAATATTTTTGCAAATAAATGTTTGCCACTAAAGCTATAGGCAAAGGCATCATAAAAAAAAGTTGTTACAGCACCTAATTTATTGATTGGTGAAATTATTGGTAAAATAATATTATTCATATTTTATCCGATTGTTCAAATTTATATAACTTTTACAGGTTTCATATAATTAATGCTTGAAAAAAGTATACTAAATTTATTGATTTGGCAATGTTTAAAATTTGGCCTATTAATAATTAGTCCACGCTGAAAAATATGATAACTATTAATAAATAAAAATGTTTTTATTAAAATAAGGCTAAAACTTTTGTGCAAACAAAAGTTTTGCACGGCACAGAGTTAGCCTGAATTCACTTCAGGCGTCCACATCGTGGAACTCGAAGCCAGTGTGCCTTTGTAGAAAAACACAAAAATTGTGTTTTTCAGCGTGAACTATATTAGTTAAAAAGACGTGTGATGATATTTGCCCTAAAAAAATAATACTTGCCACAAGCTCTAATTTGAATTAGGTAAATGTTAGGTGTTGTTGAGTTTTATGTTTTTATTCAATTTGTTTTATAATTATAAATTATTTGAGGTAAGTAATGAAAACTTTTTATTTTTTTGGTGATTCTATTACATTAGGTGCGAATGTTTTAATTTGTGATTCTTGGACAAGCTTGGTTGATATTTACCTTAAAACACAAGGTATAGAAATTCCACCGGCAACTTTTTATGCTTTAGGTGCACGCAAACATTCTACTAAAAGCATAGAAGCACGCTTTGAAAGTGAATTTAAAGCTAGAAATTTACCTGAGTCAGAATCATACTTTATCATTATGTGTGGAACAGTTGATGCGGCAGCGCCAACAGGTGAAGTTGTTTTAAAAAATGAATTATCAATAGAATATTTAGAAAAATTATTGTTAAAAGCTCAAGGCTTTGGTAAGTGTTTATTTGTAAGCCCGCCGCCTGTTGCCAATAAAGATCACAGTGAAAGAATTGGGGCTTTGGCTGTTTTGCAAGAAAAACTTTGTGCAAAGCTAGGCATTGATTATTTAAATCTTCATGAAAATATTACAAATAACTATCCTACTTATGTGCAAGATTTAATTGATGGTGTTCACCCTCAAGAAATGGGTAATGTAACAATTAGTGAACTTATTTGTAAAAGTGATGCTATTCAAAAATGGGTTGCTCAATAGGACGTTAATCTAGTCCACGCTGAAAAAGTCAATTTTTGACTTTTTCAGAAAAGCACGTTGCCT
>CAYJHF010000131.1:0-1672 GCA_964369905.1 uncultured Mailhella sp.
AATGAGCAAGGAAATTATGTTAAAAACACTTTAGTTTCAGCTAAAAATCTTATGCGTATTATTAATGATATTTTGGATTTTTCAAAAATAGAAGCTGGGAAATTAGAGTTAGAAGACATTCCATTTAAACTTAAAGATGTGGGTGAAGAGTTAAAAAACCTTTTTGAACCTAGGGCTAAAGAGAAAAATTTAAGTCTAATTATTGAACTTTGTAAATTTTCAGACACAACTTTTGTAGGTGATCCTTTAAGATTGAAGCAGGTATTATTTAATTTGGTAAGTAATGCCATTAAGTTTACTGAACAGGGCAATATTATTATTAATTGGATTTGTAAGGAAAAAGAAGGAAGTTTTGTTGAAGTTACTTTTAGTGTTAAAGATTCCGGTATAGGGCTTACCCAGGATCAACAAGAAAGACTTTTCTCAGCCTTTACTCAAGCTGATAACTCCATTACCAGAAAGTTTGGTGGAACAGGGCTTGGGCTGGCCATTTCAAAAAATATTGTAGAAATGATGGGTGGAAGAATTTGGGTTGAAAGCGTCTATAAGGAAGGATCAAACTTCTTATTTACCACAAAATTTGAAAAATATATTGATGATGATGAAAACTTCATTTTAACTAATGCAAAGCTTGATATTGATAAAATTGAACTTAAAGGCAATGTATTATTGGTTGAAGATAACAAAATTAATCAAATAATTGCAGTTGAACTTTTAAAGAAAGTTGGGCTTGAACCTGAGATAGCCGGCAATGGACAAGAAGCCATTGATATGTTAAAAGAAAAGCATTTTGATTTAATTTTAATGGACATTCAAATGCCAATTATGGATGGGCTCACAGCTACAAAAATAATCAGAACCATGGATGAATATAAGTTTACACCCATTATTGCCATGTCAGCCAATGCCATGGTTGGGGATAAAGAGCTTAGTCTTGAACATGGTATGAATGATCATATTAGCAAGCCTATTGTTCCGGATTTATTGTATAGTAGTATTGATTTTTGGATTAATAATTCAAAGAAATAATTGTTTTTAAACCTATAACAAAATGAAATTATATGTTAACACTTATTATAACCGTGGTTGCGGCAACAGGTATTTCGGCATTGTGTTCCACCACAGAAGCCATGCTTTATTCCATTACTTGGACTCAAATAGAGCAGTTAAAAGAAAAACACCCAAAACTTGGGGAATTACTTTATAATATGCGTCTTAATGTGGAAAAGCCCATTAGCGCTGTTCTAACCTTAAATACTGTTGCCAATACAGCAGGAGCAACCGTAGCCGGAGCCTTGGCTGCCTCAGCCCTTGGTGATGAAAATTTACTGTCTTTTAGTATATTTTTCACAATTTTAATTTTAATTTTTGGAGAAATTATTCCAAAAACCGTTGGAGTAGTGTATTCAAATTTAATGGCCTTAATCTTGGTTTACCCTTTGCAAGCTATGATTATTATTTTAAAACCAATTACTTATGTCACAGGGTTTATAACTAACTTAATAACTCCAGATGATAATGCCCCAAGTGCAACCGAGGAAGATATTAAGACAATAGCCTCCCTTTCAAGAAAATCAGGTTCAATTCAGGATTATGAAGAGAAAATCATAGGGAATATTTTGGGACTTGATAGCAAGAGGGTTGAAAATATTATGACTCCAAGAACTGTTGT
>CAYJHF010000131.1:1682-6252 GCA_964369905.1 uncultured Mailhella sp.
GTCTGAAGCTCACAATCAAAGTGATTTTTGGCATTTTAGCCGCGTACCTGTTTATGATAGTGATAATGAAGATATTGTGGGCATTGTGCAAAGGCGTGATGTGACTTTAAAAGTTAAGTCAGGGGAAAATGAACTCAAGCTAAAAGATATTATGAAGCCTGTTTATTTTGTGCTTGAGTCACAAACTCTTGATGTTGTTTTGCATAAATTTTTGGACTTAAAACAGCATTTATTTGCTGTTTTAGATGAATATGGCGGTTTGGCCGGAGTTATTAGCTTAGAAGATATTTTAGAAGAAATGCTTGGCAGGGAAATAGTTGATGAGTCAGACAAGGCTACAGATATGCGAGAAGATGCTAAAAAACGCAGAGCAGAAACAATTAAAAAAATCGAAGAAAGTAGTATATAATGCTTGAACACAAAAGTTTATTATCGCAAGCAGAACTAAATCAAGCCTGTGAGCTTGGAAAAAATGTAATTACTCAGGAAGCTGAAGCTTTGCTAAAATTGGCAACAGGATTGGGTGAGGATTTTAAGAATGCTTTAAGCTTGATTTATTCTTGTGAGGGCAGGTTAGTCATCAGTGGAATAGGCAAAAGTGGACATATTGGTAAAAAAATTGCAGCTACCATGAGTTCCACAGGAACACCTGCATTTTTTTTACACCCTGCTGAAGCCAGTCATGGTGATTTAGGGGCTATGACAAAATATGATGTGCTTTTAGCCATTTCAAATTCAGGAGACTCAAAGGAATTGCAAGAAGTTTTGAGTTATGCCACAAGACATAATATTAAAATAATTGCCATCACCAAAAACAAAACCAGTTTATTGGGAAGCCAAGCTGACATTTGCCTTATTTTGCCAAGTGAGGCGGAAGCGTGCCCCATTGGTTGTGCTCCAACTTCCTCCACCACCATGACTTTAGCCCTTGGCGATGCACTGGCCATGGCTTTAATTGCTCTGCGTGGTTTTAATGCTCACGATTTTAAGGATTTTCACCCTGGAGGAAAGCTGGGTTCAAGTCTGGTGCGAGTTGAAAACATTATGCACACAGGAGTTGAACTACCCATTATTCACGAGGATGCTTTAATGTCTGACGCTGTGATGGAAATGACAGCTAAGGGTTTTGGTTGTATTGCGGTTACCAAACAAATCCAAAACAGGCAAATTTTAATTGGAATTATTGCTGATGGTGATTTGCGCAGGCACATGGGTAAGGATTTACTTAGTAAAAAAGTTCAAGCCGTGATGACAAGAGAACCAACCACCATCAAAAAGGAAGCTCTAGCTTCCAAGGCCTTAGGACTAATGAATAGTAAAGGAATTAGCGGTCTTATGGTTGTTGATGAATATAATAGTTTAATTGGTATTTTACATTTGCATGATTGCCTTAGGGTTGGTATTAACTAAAAGCTATTAATTTTAAAGTTAATTTTCAAGATAAAATTTTGATTGCAATTAAGTTAAAATTTTTATACTTTTTTGAATTGCTTTTAAATTAATTTTTCTTATTTAATCTAATAAGAGAACTTAGGATAATTCTTATGACATATAAAAATAAAATTTTTCTTCTTATCTTTTGTCTAATGCTTAGCTCTTGTGCCAAAACCATGGAGATGTTGCCATGGTCAAAAACAGACAATGAAGTACAGATCTGGCTTGAAAAGTTGCAAAATAAAAGTTCTGCTGAACAAATTGAAATAGCCTCTCAAGCTTATACTGATGAAAATATCTCAAATAATGTGCGTGAAAGAGCTACATTTATTTTGGCCTCTCACTTCAATTCCCAAAGCAGTCTTGCTATGCAAGAATTAGAAAAACGCTATAATTTCGCAACAGTAGAGAAAAAAATTGTCATTGAAGATACCATGTATGCTGATTTACAAAAAACTACAGATGCAAATATTAAACAATTGCTTGGACTCATAAAACCCGAGCAAGAGTTTATATTTCCATACAATATTGTAATTTATGAAGCAGCAAAGAGAAATCTATTACAAAATAGTGCAAAAATAATTTCAACTCTAACATCTAATAAATTTTTTAAAAGCCCAAAACTTGGAGGCATTGCTGTCCCCATTGATGATAGTAAACCTATAAGCAGTGGCTCCATAGCTATTCTACTACCTCGTAGTGGAAATATTGCTCCAATTTCCAATCAAATTATTGCTGGACTTGAAGCGGCTAAGTCATATTTGCAAAGCCAAAAAATGGATTGGAAAATACATTATATTGATACAACACAGGCCAACTGGCATGAACAAGTTCGCAATTTACCAAAGGATTGTATAACTGTTGGTGGGCCAATTCAAACTGTTAATTATAATTTATTGAAAGACAATAATCTACTTGAGAAGCGGGCTGTATTTGCTTTTCTTCCACGTCTTTCAGTTCCAAGCGATGAAGGATATGTGGCTTGGCAATTTTTTACAAAACCAGAGGATCAAATTAGTGCCATGCTCAATGTGGCTTCAAATCAATTGGGCATAAAATCCTTTGGGGTATTTGCTCCGGCTAATTCTTATGGATCTAGCATGGACACTTTATTTACCCAAATTGCGCTTACTCAAGGTTTGAATGTGGAAAGTGCATTTTATCCTACAGATGACATACAAGCTTGGGCAAACAGCACAAAAGATTTTTTAATGGCATCTGTTCCTGAAGATAATAAAACCTTACCGGAAATTCATGCTAATTTTGATGCAATTTTCTTTCCGGCTTCTTGGCGTGATATGGATCAGCTAATTTCCACCATGCACTATCAAGGAGCTTATGATAAGGTTATGCTTGGCACTCTTTTATGGGAGCAAAGCTTAAACCAAGCTCAAAATATTAATCCAAAAACCTTTGCCTTGACATTATTTCCGGTGGCCTATGAACCAAATTTAGACACAGAGCTAAATACAAAATATAAAGCCTTGCTAGCTCAAGCTGGTGTTCAGATAAATGATTGGACTGCCCTTGGTTTTGATTTCTTGCTTATGGCCGGAAAACTTGGTTTAGACCAACGCTTACACGCCTCACAAATAAATTCACGCTTACAAAATCTCAATGCAGAATTTGTCAGTGCACCATTTCAATGGGATTTTCAAGGAATTTCTCATCGTCAGCTCTTTATTAACCAACCGGCTAGAATTGGCAGAGTTCCCTTTGATTTAAATAGGTTTATAGAATATAGAAACAATGGTAGGGTTTTACCAAATGACAGCCCAGAACCTCAAGTTAGTCACTCTTTGCAAGTTCAAGAACAAGAGGCATTAAAACAAATAGACAGTTTAATAAATGAAATTTTAGAAGATTAAATTTATAACTATTTATCATAAATATACAGATCTATCGCTTTAGGAGACAAAATGGCAATTTCAAGCTCAGACTTAGAACATCTTTGCAAATTGGCAAAATTAGCCCCAGATGAAAAAAATCAAGAAAAACTTAGAGGGCAATTGGTGGATATTTTGAATTATATGGATATGCTTTCAGAAGTAAACACAGATAATGTGGAACCACTATACTCTCCAATTTTGCGTCAGACTGAGGTAAACTATACTAGAGAAGATTTAGCAAAAATCACTCAAAAACCTGAGAGTATTTTAGCCAATGCTCCTAAAACCGATGGACAATATTTTATAGTTCCTCGCATTGTGGAGGGCAAATAATGAGTGATATATTAAATCAAAGCATTGTAAATGCCACGGATTTATTAAAGAATAAATCTATCTCTGCCACGGAGTTAACTAAATTAGCCCTTGAGCGTATTGCAAAAACAGACGAAAGATTAGGTGCATTTCTAAGCACTTACCCCGAACAAGCACTTGCAAAAGCTAAAAAATTAGATGAAGAAGGCTTTGATCCCAAGAAAAAATTATGGGGTATACCCATTTCAATTAAAGATGTGCTAGCCACCAAAAACATGACTACAACAGCCGCATCAAAAATACTTGAAAACTTTACTCCTCCCTATTCAGCCACTGTAGTTGAAAAACTTGAAAATGCCGGAGCCATAATTATTGGTAAAAATAATATGGACGAATTTGCCATGGGTAGCACTTGTGAAAATTCAGCCTATAAACCAAGCCTAAATCCTTGGAATTTAGACAAAGTCCCCGGCGGTTCTAGTGGCGGTTCTGCTGTTGCAGTGGCTGCTTGTCAAAGTTATTCCTCTCTTGGCAGTGATACAGGGGGGTCAATCAGGCAACCTGCCGCCCTCTGTGGCATCGTTGGGTTAAAGCCAACTTATGGCAGAGTTTCGCGCTATGGACTTCTTGCCTATGCCTCTTCATTTGACCAAATAGGACCATTTGCCAGAACAGTAGAAGATTGCGCCATTATGTTAAATGTCATTGCCGGCCACGATGGCAAAGACAATACTTCATCAACTGTTGAAGTAGATAATTATCAAGAAAAAACAAAACAATATAGTAATTTGCAGGGGATAAGCCTTGGTTTACCTAAGGAGTTTTTTGAAAGCCAAAGCCTAGATCCAAAAGTGGCAAAAGTTTGTGAGCAGACTATTGCTGAATCAGAGAAACTTGGAGCAAAAATCAAACCTGTTTCCATGCCTCATATAAGC
>CAYJHF010000132.1:0-6205 GCA_964369905.1 uncultured Mailhella sp.
AGCAAGGAACGTGCAATTTACTTGCAAAAGTTTGGTGCAAAAAAGAATTTTCAGCGTGAACTCAGTAGTTATACAGAACCAAGGTTTATTCTTCACGACTTCCGCTAATTACAAGACAATCTCTAAGAGTTCTGATGCGATCTCTGAGGTTGGCGGCCTGTTCAAATTCAAGTTCCTTGGCGGCGCTACGCATTTCTTTTTCCAGTTGAGTAATTAGTTTGGCAATTTCTTTTGGTTCTTTTGGTGTTTCCACAATTTCTTGTTTTACCTTCTTGCCTCTTTTGCTTTTTTCGTCCGGCCTATATAATTTGTCCAGTGGGCTTTCCAAGGATTTTATAACTGTGGTTGGAGTAATATTGTGCTCAAGGTTGAAATCAATTTGTTTTTGCCTACGTCTATTTGTTTCGTCCATGGCGGCCTGCATGGATTTGGTTATGGCATCTGCATATAAAATAACATGGCCATTGGAATTTCTGGCTGCCCGTCCAAAGGTTTGGATTAATGAGCCTGTGGAGCGTAAAAAACCTTCTTTGTCTGCGTCTAAGATGGCAACCAAGGTTACTTCGGGAATATCAAGTCCCTCACGCAAGAGATTTATGCCCACTAAAACATCAAATTCTCCTGCCCTAAGTGCTTTAATAATGGCAATACGTTCCAGTGTGTCTATATCTGAATGCAAATACCTGGTGGAAACTCCCATATTGTTCAAAAATTCTGTAAGCTCTTCTGCCATTCTCTTGGTTAAGGTTGTAATTAAAACTCTTTCATCTTTTTCAGCTCTTTTCTTACACTCGCCCATTAAATCATCAATTTGTCCCTTGGTTGGTCTGATTTCAATTTCAGGATCGATTAAGCCGGTGGGGCGGATAATTTGTTCAATAATTAAGCCCTCACTGCGATCAAGTTCCCATTTAGCCGGAGTTGCAGAAACATATATGCTTTGCTCAATTTTTTCTAAAAATTCCTGAAACATAAGTGGGCGATTGTCTAGAGCAGAAGGCAAGCGAAAGCCAAAATCAACCAAGGTATTTTTGCGAGAGCGATCCCCTTTAAACATAGCCCCTACTTGAGGAATGCTAATGTGTGATTCATCAACAAAAAGAATAAAATCCTTGGGGAAGTAATCAAATAAGGTGGCAGGTGGCTCACCAACTTTGCGATTGTCCAAATGCCTTGAATAATTTTCAATGCCATTACAATAGCCAAGTTCTTGCATCATTTCAAGATCTAGCTGAGTTCTTTGCTCAAGGCGTTGAGCTTCCACCAATTTATTTTCGGCTCTAAGAATTTGCAAACGCTCCAAGAGCTCTTGCCTAATGTCTTCCATGGCTCGACTTAAATTATCTCGATCTGTAACATAGTGACTGGCCGGATAAATTACGGTTTTGGAAATTTGCCCAAGGCTTGTTCCGGTTAGGGGATCAACCTCTAAAATTCTCTCCAGTTCATCGCCAAAAAACTCAAGGTGCAATGCTCTTTCATGTTCATAGGCCGGAATAATTTCAAGCACATCACCTCTAACTCTAAAAGTTCCGCGATGGAAATCAAAATCATTTCTAACGTATTGAATTTCAACTAAATCATGAATAATTTTATCCATGCTAAGCCTTTGCCCCTCCTCAATGGGAACCATAAGTTTAGCATAAAACTCAGGTGAGCCAAGTCCATAAATACAGGAAACCGAAGCCACAATAATTACATCTCGTCTGGTAAACAAGGCGTGGGTGGCAGCATGGCGCAGCTTATCTATATTATCATTGATGGAAGAATCCTTTTCAATGTAAGTGTCAGATGATGGCACATAGGCTTCCGGTTGATAATAATCATAGTAACTGACAAAATATTCCACGGCATTTTCAGGAAATAATGCTCTAAATTCACCATAAAGCTGAGCGGCTAAGGTTTTATTGTGAGCCAAAATTAAAGCCGGACGATTGGTTTTGGCAATTATATTGGCCATGGTAAAGGTTTTTCCTGAACCTGTAACACCGAGCAAAACCTGATCTTTAATATTACTGTCTAAATTAACCACCAAATTGTCTATGGCTTGGGGCTGGTCTCCTTGGGGTTGATATTTTGTGTGTAGCTTAAATTTATTTTGCATATTTTATTATTTTGTAGAGGAAAAACACTCTTGTTCACAAAAGAGTTTTTCCTTTCAAAATCCCCTCTTTTTTGACAAAAAACTTTGAATTATTCTTAGCAATATATTAATACATTATGTTAAATAGTCCATTATATAAAGTGAAAAATTTTAAATATTTTCTCTATTGCTTTGAGAAGTTTTGCCGAAAAGATGATTAATACAGGAAAATTATTTTTTGTGGTTAGAAATTTGTTGGCATAAAAATTGCATTTTCTCTACTGAATTCCTCCCATGAGGCAACAATTTCCTAGCGAGGTGCTTATGGCTAATAGTGTTAGTAATACAATATCAGGCGGTATTTCCTTTTCCGGTGTTAGTTCCGGAACTGATTTTACGGCCATGATTGAGCAGCTAAAGCAAATTGAAGAAATCCCAAAAACCCGTATGACTATTTGGCAGGGTGAATGGGAGTATCGAATTGCGGCCATGGAAGAAGTTTTAAGTGTAATGAGCGAGGGGAAAACAACACTTGGTGGTTTTGATAGCGTTTCAGAACTAATGGAAGTTAGTGTTGATAGCTCTGAAGAAGAAGTTGCCACAGCCTCCCTTACCTTAAACTCGGATTTAACCAGTGGTAACTATTCCATTGATGTTAAACAAGTGGCCACCCCTTCACTTCTCAGTACAAAAAAGATTTTCGATGAAAAAACAACAATCATTAACGACAGTAGTGAAGCATTGGAATTTGAATATACTTATAAGGGTGAAACCAGAACCATCACTGCCCACCCCGGTACAACCTTAGATCAGCTTGTGATGCGAATAAATAATGATGCACAAAACCCTGGGGTTAAGGCTTCATTAATTAAAAATGGTGATGGTTATATGTTCCAAATTCAGGGCAATGATACAGGAGTTGATTCTGAGCTGACCATTTCTTCAAATTTACCTGACTTTAGTTCTCAAACTCAATTATTTACAGGGCAAGATGTACTACTCAATACCACAGGCAGTGCAAAGTCTTATTCCGTGACTTATGGTGGTGAAACCATGACTTTTGATATAGGCACGGATATGACAGCCGAACAATTTGTGGAAAAATTTAATAGTAATGGCAATAATCCGGGCTTAACCGCAAGCCTTGAACGCAGTGGAAACGATTATATTATTTCATATAAGGATAAAAAAAGTGGATATAGTGCCAACCCCACTGTAAATACAGAGATTTCAGCTCTGGGTGGTGGAACAGGTTATGCCTCTGCTGACACAGTAGTAAATAATACAGGCACAGTTCAAACTTTAACCTATGAATATTACGGCTCTAACCGCACTATACAAGTGGCCAATGGGGCTACTTTGCAGGATATAGCCGACAGTATAAATGCTGATCCAAGCAATTACAGCAATGGCGAACAACTTGTTCAGGCTTCCGTAGTAGAAAAAGACGGAAAATATGTACTTGATTTTATTACGAAAGATGCCACTCTTCACCCTGAAGGGGCTACTACATCAGAAGTAAAATACCTCTCTGATGGAGTGGAATATTCCTTTGATGTGGAAGGTGGAACCAGTGTAAAAGATTATATTGCCTTGTTTAATAAATCAGCAGCCTCCATGGGTTCAGGTATTTCAGCCGAGCTTGTGGACAATAAAATCTCCTATTATAAAATGAATTTAGGGGCAAAAGAAGTTGTAACATCCTCCATCTCTCTGGAATCTGATATTCCGGGGGTTAAGGGAGACATGGGCTTTACCATGGCAGCCATACCCATGGACGTAAATATTAGTTCAAAACTAGAAGGGCTTGGTAAGAGAGAAGTTATTTCAGGTAAAAATACTGTTGTGAACACAAGTGGTGCACCTGCCTCTTATTCCTTTACCCACAATGGAAATAACTATTCAGCCAGTGTAGGTAATAATGCAACTTTAGAAGATTTTGTAACTGCCTTTAATTCCAATCCGGCTAACTCCACTTTGCAAGCAAGATTGCTTGAAAAACCATCAGGTTATGAATTGGCTTATTTTGATATGGCCACAGGTGAGCAAATTGTACCGGAAAATGTAAATACCACTATGGCGCATTTGCAAATTGGTGGTGATAACTGGTATGAACAAGAATCACAAGATGCAATTTTTTCTATCAATGGTTGGCCCAATGAAATTACTTCTTCCAGTAATACACTTACAGAAGTTATTGAAGGCATGAACATCACCATTAAAAGTGTGGGAGAAACTCAACTTAGTATTGTTTCCGATTACACAGCCATGGAAGAAAATATTTATGAAATTGTGGACACAATAAACCTAATTAAAGGAACAATATTAAAACTTCAAGAAGTTGACGAGGAAAAAGAAACCAATAGCCCAAATAGTGAAGAGCTATCATCACAATTTACTTGGCAAAGTGGAGCTGCCTTAACAGGTAACTATGGAGTTCAGCTCTTACTTTCAAACTTTAATACCATAACCTCATCGGCGGCAGAGGGTTTTGTTCGCATGGAAGACCCTGAAGATACTCTAAATGATTTGTATACAGCTCTTAGCCAAATTGGTATTTCTACTGTCACAAACCCCGCTGAAGAAGACTTTGGGCTTTTACAAGTAAACACTACAGAACTTCAAGAAGCCATTGAAAAAGATCCCTTGGCTATTGCAGAATTATTTTCAGCGCAACTTAGTGGAACAACAAATTCACAAGATTTTACTGTGGCTTCGGCAGGGATTTTTGCCAAGGCCGGAACTTATGATGTGGATTATACCGTCAATGATGCAGGTGTTGTAACAGAAGTTTATATCAATGGCTCAAAGGCCAGCACTGACTCAAGCTTCCCAGGCCGTTATACTGTTTCAGATTCAAGCAATGCAGCTCTTGGTGTTTCCGTTCAGTTTAACACAAGCGGACTTGCTCCCGGCAGTCATAGTGGTGCAATTCAAATTAAGCAAGGCAAAGTTAATGAGCTAATCACATTTTTAAATGATGAGCTACAAAGAACCGATGTGGAAGGTGAACCTCAAGGAACATTGCCCACAATTATTTCAAACTACAATGAAATTATAGACAACCTACAGTTGAAAATTGATAGGGAAACCGACAGGATTGTAAATTGGGAAGAAACGGAAAAGCTACGCTTTGCCAGATTGGAAGAAACATTGTCAAACTATGAGGCTAGAACTCAACTTATGAGCTCCATGATGCCTACAACAACAAGTTAAAGTTTTTAGATTAGTCGGTGCTGAAAAATATAAAACTTGTGTTTTTCAGTGTGGACTAGGTTAGAACATTATTTTTAGCATAGCAAAGGATTGATTATGAATAATGCCACAATGTCTTATAAAAGTGCTCAATTTAACACCATTAACAGGGCTGAAATAACAATTGCTCTTTTTGATGGGGCTATACGTTTTTTAGAGCAGGCAGAAGTTAAGATTAAGGAAAAAGACATGGTAGCCAAGGGTAATTTAATCTCTAAGGCACTTGATATATTAGGAGAACTTGATGCTTCACTCAATATGGAAATTGGTGGACCGCTTGGCAAAGGTTTACATGATTTTTATAGCCTTTGTAATA
This sequence comes from uncultured Mailhella sp., assembly GCA_964369905.1. Classification (GTDB taxonomy): domain Bacteria; phylum Desulfobacterota; class Desulfovibrionia; order Desulfovibrionales; family Desulfovibrionaceae; genus Taurinivorans. Next base: position 5,655 of record CAYJHF010000132.1, read on the forward strand.
GCCATTTACTTATGGCAAATCTTAAGCTTGATTTAGAACTATTAAACAGCACCAAGGAAAATATCAAAAGTGTGAGAAATGCTTTTGCTGAGGCAATGCAAACGGCTGAAGCTAAGGAAGCTCTCAGCAAAATGGGGCCGTTGCCCCAAACTGCCAGTGGTAATATAAGCAATATTAAACATGGCGGAATTATTAGTGCTAAGTCTGAACATATTAAACAACTTGAGGAAAAGGCTAAGGCTCTTGAGTTGGCAAAGCAAAAAATTAATAATGCCAGCTCTGATGTTGAAAAACTAGAAGCTCAAAAATCCTTAGAAAATACCTTACAAACTCATAAAATACAAACACCAAACCCTCAAGCACCAAGTAATCCAATGTATAATCCTAATCAGGGGTTGATGAACCGCAAAATGGCACTTTATAAAAATATGCAGGGAGCATAATTTCTATTAGTTCACGCTGAAAAAGTCAATTTTTGACTTTTTCATAAAGGCATGTTGCCTCCAAGTGCCACGTTGTGGACGCCACAAGTGAATTGTGGCTCACTTTAC
>CAYJHF010000133.1:0-6175 GCA_964369905.1 uncultured Mailhella sp.
TTGCACGTTCCGTGCTTATTTCTTGCAAAATTTTTAGACTTATTTTAATAAAAAAATTTTTATCTATAAACAATTATTATATTTTTCAGCTTCGACTATTTAAAATAATTTGGAAATTTATAATTATAATTTTGCAAATTTTTACATATATGATTATTTCTAACTAAACTCTACCTTCACAAATAATAATATTATTCAAAAATAAAGCTTCTTAAAATACTATAAGCAAGGTAATTTACCTTGCTTATAAATTTATGCTGATAGACTTTTACGCCCCTTGGCACGACGACGATTAATAATGGCACGGCCACTTGCACTTGCCATGCGAGCACGAAAACCATGGGTGCGTTTTCTACTGATTTTGCTTGGTTGATATGTTCTTTTCATAAAACTTCTCCTTCAATTGTTGAAATAAGATTGATATAGATTTAATCTACTTTAGTCAAGATTTTTATTTAGTTTTTTAAATTTAAAATTCCTCATAGTTCGCTAGATTTAGATTACCAAGTTCAGGTAAAGTTTTCTCTAACATTATTCCCTCAACAAAGGGTAAATTATAACCATGAGTTACTAATATACATTCATATACATAGCGAGCTGCTCTGGCCATGGCCATGGGCACTGAATCTTTTTGCAATAAACAGCCAAGCAAAACAGAAGCATAAGTATCACCTGTTCCCGGATAAAAGGCGTTTATTCTTGGAGTTTTGGTTTGCCAAAATTTTTCATTACCGCTCTCATAGGCCACAACTTTAATCATTTTTTCAGAGGCACTACCTTTTTTTTCTTTTTGGCTAAGTGGTGCACTGGTGATTAATACAGTTTTTTGCTTATTCTTTGCTTCAGCCTCAAGATTTAATTCTTTGGCAAAACCCTCTTCCTCAAGGTTGGCAAGACGAAATAAAAACTCTTTTAATTGCTCTTGGCTAAAATTATCAGAATATGGCTCATCAAGTAAAAAACAAGTTTCGGTAAGGTTCGGGCTTATAATATCTGCTGTGTGCACAAGTTTTCGCATCTGTGCCACCAAATCTTGCATTTGTGGAATATAAAACTTACCTTCATCTCCAAGCACAGGATCAACTAAAAATAATCCACTTTCCTTTAAAAATTGCTTATGGCATAAACTTACTAACTCAACTTGCTTTGTACTGCCTAAAAAACCAGAATACACAGCATCAAAAGACAGATTTAAACTCTTCCAATGGGCTAAAATTTTGTATAGTTCTTCTGTCAAATCAAGAAATGTATAGTCTTCAACTCCGGAAGTTTGAGATGATAAAAGTGCAGTTGGTAATGGGCAAACTTGAACGCCCATAGCTGAAAGGGTTGGAATGGCAATGGTTAATGATGCCCTGCCATAACAAGATAAATCATTAATAGCTATTACTTTTTGAATGGGAGATTTTATTTTACTTGGCATAGTAATTCCTACTAAAAACCTTTACTAAAAATTATTTTTTACGACAAAGTTTCAAAAAAAAAGGCCTAAATAATTTAGGCCTTTAAAAGTGGTCGGGGCGACTGGATTCGAACCAACGACCCCCTGTTCCCAAAACAGGTGCGCTACCAAACTGCGCCACACCCCGACAAAAAATTTCTATCTGGCAATAACCCTAAAATCATTTCTACGATTTAAAGCCCAGACTTGTTCACCACTACCGGCCACTGCAGGTCTTTCCTTTCCGTAGCTTATGATTTCCATTTGATTTGGGTTAACCCCAAGTAAAACCATGTATTCATAAGCTGCTCTGGCTCTGCGTTCGCCGAGGGCTAAGTTATATTCCTGAGTTCCGCGAGCATCACAATTGCCTTCAATTCTAACCCTAATACTGGGATATTGACGCATAATTGTTGCTTTTTGGTTCAATATAGCTTTATACTCTGGAGCAATATCAAATTTATTAAATTCAAAATATATTACTCCATCGGTTATGGTTTGGGCTGCAACATCAATTTCAGCCAACTGTCCAGAACCGCTATAACTGCTTTCACTTCCTGAACCACCCTCATTCACAGTAGCTTTCTTTGAACAAGCAAAACCAAGCATGGTGAAAAGGCAAAGAGCTAAAACAATACTAAATTTTTTCATAATGTCCCTCTCGTTGTTCAGAGGTTTAACTCATAAACAGATAAACTTCTTTTATACACAATTATTTACACTGTCAACATTTTTTTTCTAACTATTTTTTTTTCGCTAAACCAAGGATAACTCTAATTTTTCGTATATACTTGTATAAGTATTTTTTCTGAGCTAAGCATAAGTAATAAAATATATTTTTTTTATAAGGATAGACAAATTCATCAATAAAATGATCCTTTAGCACAAATAAATCACGATGAGCCTCATAATTGCCAAAATACATTTTATTCAATCTTGTATCCAACACAGTAATTTCATTATTTGAACGCACTAAAAAGTTAGCCTGATTAACATCACCATGGGATATTTTTAGTTTATGAATTTTTTTTAAAAAATCCAACGTTAAGTGCCCTTCATCTGCCTTTAATGTTCTACCTTCCACAAAATCCATTAACATAAATTGGTCTTGAATTAAGCCTTGCTTCCAAACAGCAACACCATACATCTTTACAAGCTCAGTAAAGCCAAGCTCATTAAATTTCTGGAATTGCTCATAAAGTTTTTCAACATCACCACGGCGAAATAGAGTCTGATATTTTTTCTTTATGTTTTTAAAAAACATTCTTTTTAATACAAGAATTTGACCATGAATCAAAATTTTGGCTACATAGGTTCTGGGGTGATCACGCATTACCTCAAGTATTTCATAATCTTGATCCACAGCCAATTCTAATAATTTAAAATAATCTTCATTATAAGCTTGAAGTGAATAATTTTTATATTTTTTAATTAATTTCTGCATATCGCAAAGTAATAAGTTAGCAAATTTTGGCCTTTTCAACATCTAAAAAGGCCAAAATTAAAAATTAGTGTCTTACATCAAGATCTTTGTCCTCGTCATTGTCATTTTTCATATCCTTGTAGGTTTTATAAATAACAATTCCAAGCCCAATTCCAACAGTTGTCAGCACAATATAAAATACTCCGAAAAATAAAGCATAACCACTATCCCAGAGGGGAATATCCCAAGGGAATAAGCTTTGAATACTTTCTCCATATTTTAACATAAATACCTCAGCAATAAACTAAATTATTACAAAAATCATTTTACATAAAACCGCGTATAAATACCACCAAAATTATGATCGGCAAAACATAGGTCAAATAAGCGCGTAAGAAACGTGGGAACTTAACTCCCTGACCTTGATCGGCTTCTTCAACAAACTTATCAAAACCCCACCCATAGCGAGTTGTACAAAACAAAAGTATAAGAAAAGAGCCACCGGGTAATAAAATCTTACTAACAATAAAATCTTCCAAATCCAAAATGCCTGTGCCCGGGCCAAGTGGCTCTATAAACGACCAAGTGCTGAAGCCTAAAATACAAGGGAGCACCAAGACTAACATTAAAATAAAGTTAACTAAGGTTGCTTTATTGCGTGACCAACCCCAAACGTCCATACTGTAGGAAATAATATTTTCCACCACAGCAATAACAGTTGTAAGAGCAGCACAAGCCATAAAGACAAAAAACAGCACACCCCAAAACATTCCGCCTGCCATTTCATTAAATACGTTGGGTAAGGTAATAAAAATTAATCCAGGTCCTGCACCAGGCTCAACGCCATAGGTAAAACAAGCGGGGAAAATAATTATACCGGCCATAATGGCTACAAAAGTATCAAGGCCCAATATATAGGTAGCTTCGCCGGTTAGGGTATTTTTCTTACTAAGATAAGAACCAAAAATCAACATGGAACCAATGCCTACACTAAGGGTAAAAAAGGCCTGATTCATGGCATCATTTAACAAGTTCCAAATGCCGGCTTCCAAGGCTCTGTCAAGGTCTGGCGCAAGATAAAAAGCCATACCCTCACTTGCTCCCGGTAAAAGCAAAGAATTTACAGCCAAAATAATCAGAAGCATTAAAAGCCCAACCATCATATACTTTACAACACGCTCCACGCCCTTTTGCACACCTTTAGAGCATACTCCAAAGCCAATTATAATGACTAAAATACTCCATAAATACATTTCAAGGGGCTGCCCAAGCATTTGTCCAAAAAAACCACCAACTTGCTCAGGGTTTAAGCTTGCAAGTGTGCCATTGCCCATGTGTAAGCAATAGGCCACTAACCAACTGGCCACAGGAATATAAAACATCATAAGGCACATGGAGCCAATATAGCTAAAAATTCCATATTTATGCCAGTGAGTTCCCTTAGGTTCTAATTGGTGAAAAGCATGGCCCATGTTTTTTCTTGAAGCCCTACCAATGGCAAATTCCATAATAATAATGGGTAGACCAACGGCAAACAAGAAAAACAAATACGAAAGCACAAAAATTGCTCCACCATATTCACCGGCTACGTATGGAAAACGCCAAACATTGCCAAGTCCAATGGCGCAGCCTGCTGAAAGTAATAAAAAACCTAACCTTGATGCCAGTTGTTCCCTTGACTCTGTTGACATAAAACACCTCTTTCATTATTTGAAACACCTACAAACTTACTGTGTAGAGTTTCAGGAAAATATAGTTTAAGCAAGCACTTATTTATTCAGTGTTTCCTTATGATTTTTTGTTTCTTGGTAAGCTAAATTTTATAGCCACAATTACAGCTACAAATAAAATAACACAATACCAGTTGCTAACAGCAATACCAAGAGGAGAAATCTTGGCAATAGAGCCTGCCAAAAGAAGTTGCGCTCCATAAGGCAGAAGCCCTTGTAAGGCACAAGAAACCATGTCCATAATACTGGCTGCACGCTTGGGATCCACATCATTCTTTGTGGCGATTTCTTTGGAAACTCCACCGGTAATAATGATGGCCACAGTGTTGTTAGCAAGGCAAATATCAGCAAAACCTGATAAAAATGCAATACTACCCTCTCCGGTTTTCCTTTTTTTGTCCTTAATGCTGGCTTCATCACCATCAAGCCCTGAAGTGCGTGATTTAGCAAAAGAATCAACAGCATTTAAAAGCCAATTTATGCCTCCGTTTTGCTTGATTAATTCTCCAAGTCCGCCAAGCATCATGGATAAAATCATAATTTCATTCATGCTGGCAAAACCTTTGTAAATATCACCGGAAAAAACTAATAAAGTATAGCCTTCATTAAAAATCATGCCCACAAGTCCTGAAAATAAAATTCCACAAAGCAAGACTAGAAAAACATTTATGCCGGCTACAGCCATTACTAAGATGGCGATATATGGTAAAACCTTAATAATTTCATAATCTTCACTTTTTATAACTTCCCCTGAAGAACCAAGGAAAAATAAGATTATAATGGTAATAATGGCAACAGGTAGGGCAACTCTAAAGTTTAAAATAAACTTATCTTTCATTTCACAACCTTGAGTTCTGGTGGCTGCAATTGTTGTGTCAGAAATCATGGATAAGTTATCACCAAACATTGCCCCGCCAACCACTGAAGCCATCAAAATTGAAAGGCTAATGTCTGTTTGGTTGCCAACACCTAGTGCAATAGGAGCCATAGCGGCAACAGTTCCCATACTTGTTCCCATGGCTGTTGCAATAAAGGCACTAATTATAAAAAGTCCGGGTAAAATAAAGTTGGCCGGTATAAGCGAAAGTCCAAAGTTCACCGTAGAGCTAACTCCACCAACAGAAGAAGCCACAGTGGCAAAAGCTCCTGCCAGAATATAAATCAAAGCCATGGTAATAATATTGATTTCACCAACACCTTTAATAAAAGAGCTAATTTTATGCTCAAGCTTTCCTCTTCCCTGTAAAACAGCAAGCACAATGGCCGGAATAATAGCTACAGCAGCCGAAAGCTGATAAAAAGCCATATTTACACCTTGCATGGTTAAATAAGAGCCTGTTCCAATAAAAAGTACCAAGAATACCACCAAGGGTAAAAGAGCCGAACTACTGTTTTTAGGTTGCATACTAATTCCTTTTAATAAAAATTCATTTAAACAAAAACTTGAAAGCAAATCAATTTTTGTGCAAAATACTATAATTTAATTAATTTCGGTCATGATAAGATATATTTTCAAAATAAACAAGCAAATTTTAATCCAGAGAAAGTTCTTTTTTTCTCATAGTTAGTGCAAATTCATTG
>CAYJHF010000134.1:0-6173 GCA_964369905.1 uncultured Mailhella sp.
AATGAATTATTTATTTCATAAAATTTATTATAAAATCAATATATTATATTTTTGAATTTTTTAAATTACATAAAATAAATTTATTACTTGACATTTTTATTTCACAGGTGTAAATATTTCATTAAGATTGAAATAAATATTTCATTCTTAATAAAGTTATCTGAGGCTCTGCATTTAGCAGATTGAAAAAAAATCTAAAAAAAGGGAGTAAAATATGTCAGGAATTAAACGTAATGGAATGCCTAAACCAGGCAATAACCCAACCTCACGTTCTGTTGAAGTAAATGGACTTTTATTTGTATCCGGTTGTGTTCCAATTGATGCTGATGGCAAAGAGGTATATGGTTCTATTGTGGATCAAGCCACTGTAGCTCTTGATCACCTTGTTCGCCGTTTAGCTGAAGCAGGTTATACTACTACAGACGTTGTAAGGGTCGGTGTATGGCTAGATGATCCACGTGATGCAAAAGCTTTTAATGAAGTCTATAAAAAATATTTTACTGCTGAGCACGCACCTGCTCGAGTAGCTATTCAAGGAACAATGCTCACTGACTGCAAAGTAGAAATTGATGCTATAGCTTGGCAACCACGCTAATCTTTTTGAGCAGTTTTAAAAAATCTTGAAACTGCTCAAAATTAAATTACATTTAAAATAAAATTATAATATGTTATAAATTTATAAATCCGACAATTCAGTATAATGGGAAAATATATGAATCAAGAATTTGATGTTATTATTGTTGGTGGTGGTATAACAGGGGCCAGCATTGGTTATGGACTTGCTAAGCAAAACAAGCGCGTTGCTGTTATTGATGAAGTCCCTGCTTTATCAAAGGCTTCAAGGGCAAATGTTGGGCTTATTTGGTTTCAGTGTAATGGTCTTGGTAATCCAAACTATTCACAATGGACTTTAAAAGCTGTTAGAGAATTTCCAGAGTTTGCCAAAGAATTACAAGATATTTCAGGTATTGAGATAGGCTATACTCAAAGTGGCGGTGTTGAACCAACCCTTGGTGAAAGTGGTTTTCTTGCTAAGCAACAAAGAAATGAAAAATTTATTGCACAAAATCCTGTAAACACCTTTCCGGTAAAAATGATTGAAAGAGCAGAGCTTGAGAAAATGGCTCCAAAAATTAAATTTGGCAAGGATGTATCGGGTGGTTCTTTTTGTGAATTTGAAGGCTGGCTCGAACCTTTAAAGCTAATGTTTGCAGTTAGAAAATCATTTGTTGAGGTTGGTGGTACACTTATTGATGGCTGTCATGTAAGCAATATTGAGCTTAGTGCTAATGAATATAAAGTCAGCACAAGTAAGGGTGATTTGTCATCAGGTAAGCTTGTTTTAGCAGCCGGACTTGGTTCACGCAAACTTGCCGGTCAACTTGGTTTTGTGGCCCCAATTCATCCTGATGGTGGGCATAAACTACTTTTTGAAAGAGTTCCAAACATCTTGCCTGAAGTTGCTCTACAAATTATTATGCGCACCAGAGGCGGTAATCTACTTTTTGGCTCAGAACATCATCATTCATGGACATCAACAAAATCAGATTCTGAAATTATTCTACGTCAACTTGAATTGGCTGTAAAATATTTGCCAATTCTTGAAAAAATAAGATTAATCAGAGCTTGGTATGGCTTAAGGGTTATGCCAAACGATGGTTTTCCTATTTATGATAAAATACCGGGGCATGAAAATGGTTATATTGTAGCAATGCACAATGCTGTTACTCAATCTAGTCTTTTACAAACCCATTTGGCAGATTTTGTGCTAGGTGGAGAGTTACCTGAAATTGGCAATGATTTTAGATTAAGTCGTTTTACTGATTTTAAAGGGGTTTATGAACATGCTTAATACACCTACAGTGAAAATTTATTTTGAAGATGAAGAAAAAATTGTTCCTAAAGGCATTTCAGTTGCTGCGGCAGTGCTAGGCCATATTCATGCAGAATATACAACTATTCACGCCTTAGCAGAGGATCATCGTGCTCCTTATTGTATGATGGGTGTTTGCCATGAATGTTTGATGGAAATTAATGGAGTTCATAATGTTCAGGCCTGTATTACCATTGTTGAAGAGGGAATGCGTATTTATAGGGGAAAAAAATTGAGCGAGGATTACTTGTATGAATAAGCAATGGGACGTTATTATAGTTGGTTGTGGGCCTGCCGGCATGAATGCGGCCTGTGTGTTGGCAGAACAGGGCTTACAGGTTGCTGTTATTGATGAACAAAGTGATCCAGGTGGACAAATATTTAAAAATATATCCCACGATGAAGCCAAAGAACGCTTTTGTGAGAAAAAAACCTATAATAAAGGCATAAAAATAGTACAACGCTTTCTTAAAAGCAACTTGGAGTATATTCCCAATGGCGTAGTTTTTATGATTGATGATAATAAAGTGTATTATCACAAAGATGGCCAAGCATATTGCCTAAAAGCACTTAAAATTGTTGTTGCTGTAGGTGCTATGGAACTCCCTGTGCCTTTTAGTGGTTGGACTTTGCCTGGAGTTATGGCGGCTGGAACCGTTGATACTTTTCTAAAAAGTGGGGCAAGCCTACCGCAAGGTTCTTATGTTTTGGCAGGTAGTGGACCTCTTATGCCTCTTGTGGCAACCCATTTGCTCAAAAAGAATATAAAACTCAAAGCGTATTTAGACATGACGCCTCCAAGCAATATTTTAAAAGCATCTCCATGGCTGCCACTAGCCCTTGCTGACACTCCCCTACTACTAGATGGTGCAAAAATGCTTGCAAAAATAAAAAGAAGCAAAACTTACATGAAACTAAATGTTTCAAATATTATAGCAAAAGGTAAAAACAAAGTTGAGTGTATTACTTATCAACAAGGAGATAAGGAACATGAAATATTTACAGAAAATATTCTTTACCACTCAGGTTTTATTCCTAGAACACACATGGCCAGAGCATTAAAACTTGAACATAAATGGGATAAAAGGCAACAATGCTTTGTAACAAAGTCCAATAAATTTGGGGAATCAAGTAATTCCAATGTTTATGTTATAGGAGATTGTGCTCAAGTTTATGGTGAAGCTGTAGCCAGCATCAAAGGAACTTTATGCGGACTGCATATTTCAAAATCTTTTGGTGTAATTCATAATTCTATTTATCAAGAAGAAGTAAAAAAATATAAAAAGAAGCTTTGCCTTGCTTTAGCACCTAGAAATTTTATTGACACTTACTTTACACCAAGAAATGATCTTTATAATGCACCTGATGATGTTGTTGTTTGTAGATGTGAAAATGTGACAGTTGGTGATATACGCAAAACCAGTCTTGAGGGTCTAGCAGATGTAAATGATATTAAACTAAGAACTCGTTCAGGAATGGGCATTTGTCAAGGTAGAACTTGCGGAGCCGCCGCTGCTGCCATTGCAGCCCAAACTCGCAATGTTAGCATTGAAAGTATGGGTGCACTTAGTATTAGAAACCCAATAAGAAGCACTCCTGCAAAAACAATTCTAAGCCTTGAACCGGAAAAAGATATAAAGTTGGCAAGATAAAAATTTTTTAAAATATTTAAGAATTAATTTAAAAAGGTATAATATGTTATTATCATTAGAACAAATGAATGAATTGGCTATAAATGTTTTTGTAAAAGCCGGCGTACCACAAGAAGTTGCCAAAACAATTGCAAATAGCCTTTTACTAGCAGAACTTGACGGGGTTCCATCCCATGGTTTTTCTCGTATTCCATTTTATGTAGATCAAGTTCACTGTAAAAAAGTAGATGCCATGGCAAAGCCTGTTTTATCAGAAATAGCTCCTTCTGCCCTATATGTTGATGCTAAACACGGCTTTGCCTTTCCTGCCATTAATCTTGGACTTGAAAAGGCAGTTGAGTTGGCCAAAAAAAACGGTATTGTAATGCTTGGTATTGGACATTCCCATCACTGTGGAGTTTCCGGCCAATATGTTGAACGTATTGCTAAAGAAAATTTAGTTGGCCTTATGTTTGCAAATACTCCAAGTGCCATGGCTCCCTTTGGTGGTTCAGTGCCAACCTTTGGTACAAATCCCTTAGCTTTTTCTTGTCCTCGTAAAAATAATGAACCAATTATTATTGACATGGCTCTTAGTAAGGTGGCCAGAGGCAAAATTTTAAATGCCAAACAACAGGGCAAAGAAATTCCAGATGATTGGGCAATTGATGCTAATGGAAATCCCACAACAGATCCGGCAAAAGCTCTCGCCGGCTCCATGCTTGCCATTGCAGGCCCTAAAGGTTCTGCACTCGCATTAATGATTGAAATTTTATCAGCAGCTTTAACTTCATCATCTTATGCTTTTCAAGCCAGCTCCTTTCTTGACACAAAGGGAGATGCCCCAAATGTAGGACAGTTTTTCATTATCTTAAATCCCATGGTTATGAATAATGGCTTTATTGATCAAGTTGAAGAATTATTTAGCTTTATGTTGGCTCAAAATGGTGTTCAACTTCCGGGCGATGAAAGATATAAACTTAGAGAAAAGCTAAAAAAAGAGGGAATTAATCTTCCTGATGCTTTGTATCAAGACTTACTTGCCAGAGCAAAATAAATATATGGAAAATCCAATGAGGTAGATTATATCTTGTTGGATTTTTTTTATAATAATTTAAATATTTTAAAAATATAATTTTCAAGTAATTGTTTAACGGAGTGAATATGCTTATTCTCAATGAGCTGGCAAAATTTGTATCTAGTTTAACCTATGAAAAATTAACCCCTAATAGTATTCTATTAGCTAAAAATTGCTTTTTTGATACCTATGGAGTTATATTCATGGGTAGCTATGAGCAAAGCACCTTGCTTTTGCAAGATTTATTTTGTGAAAATAGAAGTAATAATAATGGTGTTCCGGTAATTGGTACATCATATAAACTTGATCCTGCCGCTGCTGCTTTTTTAAATGCTTATGCCGCACACGTCAATGATTATGATGACAGTTGCTATGCTGGTATGACTCACCCAAGTGCTGTAATCCTTCCTTGTCTTTTAGCTCTGGGACAATATACAAAAGCCAGTGGCAAAGATATGATTGTAGCTTTTTTAGCAGGCTGGGAAGTGGCCGGTCGCTTAGGTTTATCTCTACCAAAACTAATGTACGAAGGTTGGCATTGTGCCAGTTTGTTTGGTTCCATAGGGGCAGCGGCAGCGGCAGCACGTTTATTACAACTAAATACGGAACAAACCATGCACGCCATAAGCCTTGTAATTTGTCAATTGGGCGGAATAAGACAAAGTAACGGCACAAAAGGAAAACCATTTACTTTGGCCAAAGCATCGGAAAATGCTGTAACTGCTGCTTTGTGTGCCAAAGCAGGGCATACAGGTTCATTAGAAATACTTGAAGGCCCTCAAGGTTTTTTTAATGTTTATAGTAAGAATAGTCAAGATCTAACAGTCTTTGAGGAGATTGGTAAGCCCCTTATTATGGATTTGATGGGGGTATGCGTGAAGAAGCACCCAATTTGTTCCAGTGCTCATGCGGCAGTGGAAGCCGCTAATGTTTTAATAAAAAACCACGATTTAGATATTAATTTAATTAAATCAATTCACTGCGACACAACAGAAATTGTTTTGCAGTACCTTATCTATCCAAATCCACAAAATGAGGTTGAAGCTCAATTTTCCTTACCATATTTAATTGCTACAACAATTTATCATAAAGAATTTAATGCTAAAAGAGATTTGAATCTTGAAACAATTAAAAATCCTAGCATTGGAAAAATTATGCAAAAAATAACTTGGAAAGGGGATAAATTCCTTGGACCTGATAAAATTTCAGAAACAATCTTTCCCGAGGGAGCAATGCTTACTATTGAAATGGAAAATGGTGATAAATATTCTCATCTTGTCTGCGATCCCGAGGGATTTCCAAAAACACCAATGACAAAAGAGGTTTTAATAGAAAAGTTCATTATTTGTGTTGATGGAAAAATTGCCATGGAAAAAATCTTAGACTTTGCCAAATTGACCTTTAATTTAGAACAATTAGCAGATGTAAATAATTGGAAACTTGATTGACTTATTATAGAATTTTAAGTTGAAAAGTATACAATTCAACCAAATACAAAATTAACACTCAAAAATGTTTCTTTGTGTAAAATAAAAAGGAGAAAAAAATGGATAAAATATTTAAATATGTTTTGACTCTGTGCATATTGATA
>CAYJHF010000135.1:0-6165 GCA_964369905.1 uncultured Mailhella sp.
ATGTCCACGCAATGGTGTACGTCCGTTAATTTTGCATTTGAAATTTGTGCCACCTGGACTGGTTAGAACACAATCTTCACCCACAAGTCTGTCACTGACATAATCTACCATTCTGGTTAGTTCGGTAAAGTCAATAAATAAGCAACCTTCTTCTAGCATTTCTACAGAATAATCAGCCATATTAATAAATCTGGCTCCATTTTTACAAGCATTAGCTCTGGCCTTAGTGCTATACAATGAAAATGCTGTGGCCGAAAAAATTACATCTGCACTAGCCATAGCGGCAGCCACCGCCGCTGTTGGCTCTTCGGCATGATTGCCACGAGTAGGCATCCAAGCCATGGTTGTTTCAGGAAATGATTTTGATGTATAGGAATACATATGTTTAGCAACTTCTATGCTTCTATCATCGGTTACAATCACAACTTTTTCATTGGGCTTAACCTGTGCACAAGTGTTTACTAAAACAGCGCATCCTTTTTCTGCTTTACTGCTCACTAGAAATCCTCCATGTGAAATATTTTGATAAAAAATTATTTAATATGTGATAATTTTTTCTCACTAAACTTCTAGCAATATCCAACTTAGATGTCAATACTAAATTAAATATTTTTGAAAATTAAAAATTGTATTTGCTTAGAACATGCAGATAATATAAGTTTTTTTAAAAAATCTCTGGTTCTCACTCATCACTGTAAAATGTTTAGAACTACAGAAATTATATTGTTTGTAGCAATATCTTGTCTTTTTCAGCATCTACTACTTATAAAATAATAAAGCAGAATTTGGATTTCCTTAAAGAACATAAATATATTTAAGAAGGAAAAATTTTTGCGAGAAATAAGCACGGAACGTGCAATTTATTTGCAGGTTTAGATTTTTAAAGAATAAGATTGAACATGCTCTAATATAAAAATTCAACATTAAGTATACTGACTTCTTGGCGCAAAGGATTTATTTTACCAAGTCTAACCATTACTTCTTGCCCTAGGAGAACTTTGTCACCAAATAGGTGACGTTTTGAGCGTATTTGTACTAGTTCCTTGCTTAGGGTTACTGTTACATAAAGGTCATTTTCATCAGAAATAACAGCTTTAAATCCACAGTTTTCACCTTGTCGTTTGGCTTCTTGTTGTAAATATAAAAATGTCCAATATCTTGGCCTCATTTTTTGTACAAGACTGACTTTATCATTATATATGTGTATGGAGAGTAAAAGTTTATTCAGTTCATCTTTTGTCCACAATTCTTTTCCCTTGTATAAATAGTGCAAGATTTGGGCTGAATTTACTAAGTCCACATAGCGTCTTAGTGGTGAAGTAACAGGGGAGTATGCTTTTAATCCTAGCCCCACATGAGGTCTTGGATTTGTATCTGTGGTTGCGCTGCTAAGGCAACGTGCAACTTTTGCTATATCTTGTGGTTTATGCCAAATGCCGGAAAATTCTTTTGGTAGAGCAATATCTTGGCTTCTATAAATTAGTGGAAGGTTGTGATTTTGGGCAAACTCAGCCAAAGCATTATTAGCTAAAACCATAAGTTCTGAAATAATCAATTGTGCTTTTGGTGTTTGGCTTTGCTGGGATAGTTCAACTTCAACTTCATTGTTCTCTTTTGTTTTTAAAACAATATTTAAATCAGGTTTTTCAATAATAACAGCACCATGATTAATGCGATGGTTTAGTCTTACTTTTGCAAACTCATAGGCAATTTTTAAAACATCTTCATATTTATTTGCTTTTTCAAAGAGTTCGGGAGCTATTATATCACAATTTTCTAAGGTTTGTTTGCTACTGTTTTGCTCTAAATATGTTAAAAAATCTATATCTTGTTCTTGTTCAGGGTTTGGATTTATTGGTAATTTTTCTTTTAGCACAGCTTCACATGAGTTATAGTGTAAATTATCGTGAACAATTGCCCTCATTACGTCCCAAGAAATACTTAGAATTTCGCCCTCTTGAGAAACTATACAATGGCAAAGAAGACAAGGCTTTATTTCTTGTTCTTTTAGGCTAAAAAGCTGTGTGGAAAGCTGGCTTGGCATCATGTGATAGGTAGCTTCAGGTAAATATAAACTTGTGCTTCTTTGTAGAATTAACTTATCAAAGGGAGTATTAAATTTCCATATTGCTGCAGGGCAGGCCAAGGCTATATAAACCTCAAAATTACCATCTTGGTTAATTGAAATTGTAAAAGCGTCGTCAATATCCGTGGTGCTTTCGCCATCAATGCTGATTAACGGCTTGTCAAAGAATGTGGCAAAAAATTCTTTATTTTCTTCTAAGTCGTCAATATTAGTTAAGGGGATTTTGATATTTATGTTTTCTGCAAAGCATTCTTCTGTTTCTTGTTGAATATTTTTGGAATTTGTTTTGGCTAGTTTTTGGCTTAATTGTTGCCCAAGAATAGAGTTTTTATTTACAAGAGGTGGTTTTAAATCTTCAATTTTCTTTTTAAAATTATATTCTTTTAAGTTTCCAGTATTTCTTTCTGTGCCAAGCTTTTGCAGTAATTTAACAAAATGATCAGCCTGTTGTATATAGTTTGCATATTCTTTGGCAAAATCCTTATCAGGATTGTAATCGGCGGCTGCCAGCCAATAATTATAATGTTTAGGAATAAGCCCCCAAGCAGTAGCAAGAAGTAAAGCTAAATGGTTATCATCTGGCAATTGTTTGACAATTTGCTTCCAGAGAGCCTCGTCATGGCTACTTTCAAAGTCTGAAATGCGCATTAAAAGCAAGGCTTTTAATCTTGTATAAACTTCTTCATCAGGCTCTTTCATTGCTGAAATTTCTTGGCAATGTACTTGGCCTTTTAGGTGTAGTTCCCATAAATAATTGAACCAATTAGCCCCATCACCGACCAAGGCTTCTCGTTCTTTGGCAGATTTTTCAGCTTCAATTTTCTTTTCAACATTTTCTTTTGAAAGAACTTCAAAGTTTGGGTTTTGGAATTTAAAGTGGCTTTTTTGCTCAAGTAAAGTATGGCCAAAGGCTGCTAAGACATCATAATTTGGATTATTAAATAAAAGTTCAGCAAAAAACTTAACGTTTTCGCTTACTACTTCGCCTTGCACCATTTCCCAAAGTTCAAGGGCACTTACAGAGTTTTGGATTTGCTTGCGCTCTTCCTTATGCTTATTTAAAATATTTACAATTTCATCTTTGCTTTTTATTTCAGGATAACTAGGTCCAATCCAAGGCAAAACTCTAGCCCTAGAGAGCATAACTTCTCTTCTGTTTGGAAGTAAAAGGCGTAATTTTCCACTTTGCTCTTCTAAAACCCAAGCAATGTGGACTAAATTTTCTTGTAAAAACTCAACAACTGTATTTGAAACAACTATTTTTGCCTGCAAGAGCGTTAAATCGCTCATAAAAACCCCATAAAACGCACTTGCTGCCAAAATGCGAAAAAAGCATACCCTTTAAAATATATTATAATAGCTCAGCTTGTGAGTCAGCCATTAAAGTATCCATATTGAGTAAAATTAATAATCTTTCATCTAGTTTACCGATGCCGTCAATAAATTCAGAGCCAATGCCTGAAAAAATTGGTGGAGGCGGAACAACAGTTGAAGATGGAACACGCAAGACTTCTTGCACTGAATCCACCAGAAAACCAATGAGCTGATTATGCCAAATGGTTACAATTATTCTGGTTTTTTCTGTATAATCAACACATTGCAAGCCAAAGCGTTTTCTAAGACCCATAACAGGTAAAACTCTGCCTCGCAAATTAATTACTCCTAAAATGAAATCAGGAGCGTGAGGAACAGGAGTTATTTGTACTAAGCGAATAATTTCACTCACTATAATAATATTAACCCCAAACTCTTCATCGCCAAGACAAAATGTGACCAGTTGGATAATATCATCATCTTCGTAGGCAAAACTAGGTGATGAAAGCAAAGTTTCATTTTCAACTGTATTGGCCAAACTCATATTGTTCTCCTTAAATAAACTTTTATTCTGTTCTTAAGTTAATCTCTTATAATAAACTTTTTAAATTAATGCAAATAATACTTAGATCGTTTTCAATAATTATCAATTATTGAAAACAATCTAATCCATAACAATTTCAAAAAGCACTCATTTAACTAGCAAGCAAAGCTCGCTCTATTCGTATTTTTTGCACTTCAATGTCGCAATGCTCCAATGAAGTGTTTAGAGCATTGACAAAATTATTTTTTATAGGAAATGCTCTAATATGCGTTAACAACAGAAATAATACTCTCAACAATGGGGTCTCTTCCAAGCACACTGCGGAAAAAGCGTCTCAAATTTATTTTAATATTCTCTTCTAACTTATTCCAATCTCTGTTATGGATTAGTTCAAATTGTTCCAGAATTATACATTGAGCCTCCTGCAAAAAGTGATTATATTGCTGAGTGAATACAAAACCTTTTGAACTAATGTGTGGCCCTTGAATGATTTCTCCGCTTTCTTCATCAATAATAATTGAAACAATAACTATTCCCTCTGTTGAAAGAATGCGACGCTCTTTTAATAAAATTCTACCCACATCTCCAACGCCTTTACCATCAACCAATACACAGTCAACAGGTAATTTTTCCTCCAGTTTTTGACTTTCTTTGTATAAACAAATAGGTTGCCCATTTTCTAGGATTTGCACATTGTCAACTCCACATTCTTTAGCCATGGTAGCGTGCAAGGATAAATGCCTATATTCACCATGAATGGGAATAAAAGATTTTGGCTTAGCAATATTTAAAACCGTTTGCAGTTCATCATAGCAAGCATGGCCTGTGGCGTGAATTATATGCCTTTTGTCATGGAAAACAGTTGCTCCTTGCTTATACATTTGGTTAATTACTTTATAAACAGCTTTAGCATTTCCGGGAATTACTCTTGAGGACATAATCACTGTGTCGCCCTCTTGTAAAGCCAGTTTTTTGTGGTCGCCATGGGCAATTCTGGTTAGGGCAGATAGGGCCTCTCCCTGACTTCCTGTGGCCAAGACAACTGTGTTTTTTCTGTCATCATCGGGTAAATATTCGGCCTCGTGATAAACATTTGAGGCATTTATCATTCCAAGGTTTTCGGCAATGTTGATGTTGGTTGATAAACTTCTGCCACTGACAATAACTTTTTTATTAAACATATTTGCAAGTTCAAGCACATTATGAATTCTTTGTATATGGCTGGCAAAAAGGGCAATAACTATGCGTCCTTCAGTAATTTCAAACAATGTTTTGAGGGTGTTTTTTACTTCACTTTCAGAGGCAGAATGTCCTTTTATTTCCACATTGGTTGAGTCTGAAAGCAAAAGCCTAATGCCATCTTTACAAAAATCTTGCAAATTCAACAATAAATCGCATGAGGAGGAAATGGGATAGTCATTGGAGCTTTTATCAAGTTTAAAATCTCCTGTATGTACAATTTTTCCTATGGGGCTTTCAATAAAGAGGGAAAAACCGCCGGGAATGGAATGACAAACCGGAACCACTTGAATTTCTAAGCCGGCAATTTTTACAAGATCATAAGGTTCTAAAACAATTAGATTTGCCCTTTCAAGTAAATCATGTTCTTTAAGCTTATGCTCAACCAGTCCCAAGGTAAAGGCTGAGCCGTAAATATCCACCTTACGAAAAACATGGAGTAACCAAGGCAAAGCTCCAATGTGATCTTCATGCCCGTGGGTTAATATTACTCCTAGAATATTATCTTGCTCTCCGGTTAAAACGCTAAAACGAGGAATAACAGCATCAACTCCCAAGTGATTATCATCAGGAAACATAAGGCCACAATCTACCAAGAAAAAGCCTAATTTAGTTTCCCACTTCTGGCAGTTTAGGCCAATTTCACCTAACCCACCAAAGGGAGTAATGCGTAAAAAATCCTCTGTCATGTTATTTCCTATTGCTTTAGTCATAAATTATTTTTTTTTTAACATAATATGTAAAAATAAACAACAAAAAAAGCCGACATAAAATTATGTCGGCTTTTAAAAATGTATAATTAAGAATTATACTTCTTCAACAACAACAGCGTCAACTTCACAAACACCAACGCAAGACTCACAGCCAAGGCATTCTTCAGGTGTCATTGGTTCACTTTTGCCATCTGCCATTTCAAAAACACTTACTGGACAGATGTCAACACATTCTCCACAGCCAATACACTTATCTGTGTCCACTTGTA
>CAYJHF010000136.1:0-6035 GCA_964369905.1 uncultured Mailhella sp.
TTATTTTTTCGGGGTAAGCTCCAAAATTAGATTGACATAGTAAATAAGGTAGTTGACAAACAAACAAAGCGTGCTTAACTTTATGTTAAGCTTGTCTGTAGTAACATTTAGTATATCTAGTTTTGTTAACTCTTAAAGTGTTTTTAACCTATAACGTCTTATAAACATTTTAACCGTGATAAATAGCATTTGAACTTCTCTAATAACCAAAAAAGCCTTGATAATTTTTCTGCAAAGTTATTGAGGTACATACAAGCCAAAGTGAAACCTCTTACTTTATAAGGTTTTAACTGGCAAAAAGAGTGTTTTACCATAATAAATCGAAAGGCACATGAAACCGGATATATGGTTTAAATAAGCAGGCAAGTTTGATGTGCCATACAACATTATAAACTCTCTAAAAGCCCATAAGTTTTTTATGGGCTTTTTTTATTTCTTTATGCAAAATTGAATGCTCTGCACAATATATTGTGCAAAGCTCTCAGTTTAGTTTTTCTATGTTCTCCAATTCATATCCACAAAGGCATTACGAACATTTACGCTATAGCTTCCATCTTCATGTGGATTTAAAGTTAAATTGGTTTCAAGCTGAGTCGATGAATTTTTGAGTGGTGTATATGAACCATCAGGCATAAGCATAGCGTTGAAGCCTTGTTTAAGAAGTGCTTTCATCTGCATATTTTCAGGATTAAAGACCATTTCAAGCTTTTGGTGAGGAACAAGATCCCCTGTATTCATAAGCATTACTCCTGTTCCTGTATGAAAGCCTGCTTCAGAAATAATTTGCAAAGGTCTAAAAGTTTCTTGGCAAGCAAGAGAAGTTACAGATCTCATTAAATCTATATTCAAATATTTCTTGCCATCTTCTCCGGTTAAACTAAAGGCATTAAAAAGCTTTTCTGTTGTGTCCAAGGGGTCACGCTGCCCGGCAATTTTTAAGTGCATACCTCTTTGGCTATCTATTTGGTAAGAGTGAGGGATTAGTTCCTCACTATGGGCTAAAGCATCTTCAAAGGCAATGGCTCTTTTGCCGTCTATTGTTGTGGTTGTAAGCCCTTCAAGGCTTGGAGTTTGCTTAAAAGCAGATACACTGTTTTGAGTATATAACTCTGTTAATCTTCCATTAATTACTTCGTCAGTATCACCATTTAGCCTTTGTTGTTGCGGCACTTTAAGTGAATCCTCAAGCACATCAACAATGGCAGAAAAGGTATATATTGTATCTCCGTGATTCCCCATCAAAGAAGAATAGCTTGTATTGTTTGCTCCTTGGCGCAGTGCCAAAACTTGTGTGCTTACATGAGCTCTTTCAGTTTGAGCTTCAGGGGTGGATAATTTTGTATAAAGTGCAGTTTGCTGATCTTTGCTAAAAGCTGCAAAAGCAAATTTCAAATTGGCCTCGAGAAGATTTCCTGTGTCGTCCCCACTATCACTAGACGCGGCTACACTTGAGTTTACAGCTGTGTAAAACTCATTTAGTGCTATTGAAGTGGTTTTAGAGTCGGCATCATCAGGCAAGTTTATTATTTTGTTGATGCTTGCACTAATACCCGGAAAGGAATTACTCATGGCCAGAAGAAGGGCAGGCTTGGCAATTGTTTCAGTCATAGTTCTTTGGGCAGCAGTCCAGCTTTCTTTATTTGGCATCATTGAGGTTAATATGTTCCTTAGTTTCTCTTTGTTATTGTCAACACCATCCATTGTATAGTGAGGCATTAGACTAGCTAAGGCTGTGCAGGTATGGCTTGAAGCCATATTTTTTAAAATTCCGCTTGGGAAAATGGCAGGTAAGCCTTTCAAGTTTTCCACCATTTGAGTAACTGTCATGGCGCCGCCGGCAGGATTATTATTTAATAAGTTTTTAACGCTTTCAAGTTGAGCCGGTGTGGCATTATTTATTCCAAGAGCCTCTGGTATACTTGTAATAGCGTGTTGCATTATAAAGCCTATGGCATCATTTTGTGTCATGGTGCAGGCTGTAGCAAGTTGGATTGATTTCTCTGTATTATGTGCCGGCACAGGGCGTTCTGTTGTGGGATTTTGTATTTCTTGCGCACTAAAAATAACTTCATCACCAATTCTAACTCCCAAATTGTTTACCTCTTTTAAATGGGGTGCTGCTTCATGTGAAAAAATTAAAATTGCCTCATCGATTGCATCTTGTAAAGATTCAAAGCTTGTTGTTTCATTTTTTACTAAGTACATAGCTTCTTTAAAGTTTTGAATCATGGTATGAATACCCTTATCATCATCTGTAGGAGAATTTTTATCCAAAATTTGTAAAACTTCAGCTTTGGCTCTCATTATACTGGGTATTTCATCTTCAAAAGCGGATATATGTGCCTTGGCTAGATTAAAAGCATCAATAACAGCAGGGGAAATACGTTCTTTTCTAACCGTTGTAGCACCAAGAAGCTCTGTAGTTTTATTACCTTGAGCTTGAAAGTAGCTTAAACCATGACCAATGGTATTTTTCAAATCACTGAAAAATCGTACGGGACGATCAGGAAAATTTGTTGCACCTGCCCTATGAAGTTGAGCTGATGGACTGCCAAGACGGCAACCATGGCTTTCCGGCTTAATGAATATATGCCTGAGCACATCTCCTTTTTCAGGAATACCCGCAAATAGAATGGTTTTTTTTCCATTTGGCAAACCATTAGTTCCGAGGGGAATGTCAATGCCTCTATGAGTATTGAGGTGGCCGTCCACTTGTGAGTTTTGCTCTGCCTGTAGATGGCTTGAAGCACGTTGATATTTTTCAGGACATCTATCCAAGAATTGATAAAGTTTACCCATTGGGTCTTCTATACTATATGCCCCCTCTGAAAATCCATTTCCGGTGGCATGGGCTTTTGCGTCTAAAAAGAGCATAAGATCAGAAACATCTTGCAAGCTTGGATTTACATTGTCCCTACTCCCATTTAATACACTATTTGCTATTTCTGAGCCTCTGGCAATGCGTGCTGTCAAGTGTGCTACTAAGTTTTCCCTAGCTGCTTGCCTTTCAAGACGAGGCAGTGTGTTAATAAATGATTTTAGTTCCTTGGCTGAATACCTAGCCTCTCCAATGGAGGGGTGATTAATAGTAATTTGAGCAGGCAAGCCAGCATCACCTTTTAATCTGATAGAACCTTCCTTGAACCAGCGAGCGATTTTAGCACAAGTACCTTCCTGCACGCGCCCCCTGAGCTCATTGGGTTGAACTTCGGGAATTTCTTGTCGTCCTTGTCCTTGAACATTTTGTAAAGTTCCAACTGTGGGTAAGGTTACAGTAGTAACGGTTGGCAAGGTTGTAGTTTGAGTTTGTCCTGTTTGGGTTTGTCCGACAGTTAAATCAGGTGTTTGGGGTGGTAAACCTCCACCAATAGAATTGCTCATAAAGCCCCCTTAAAATTTCATTGTGCTATAATTAAAAATCTAAATTTTAATAAAGTTGTGAGGCAAAGCACTAGATTCCGAAGGAGTGTTGCCAACTCCATTAATGTAATCACGCCAATACCTTGCAGCACCGGTTAAAGACGCAAATAAATCTAAAAATGCTTTACACTCTTCAGGAGAATTACTGAGCACTTCAACAATGCGAGATAAGCATAAAATCGAGCTAGCACTATCAATTCCGAGGGTTCCACCTGCGGTATAACCCCAAAGATAATTACCTGTTAAAATATCAAATAATAAATCATTACGGCTTTCTGTGTCTGTAATATTTATGGGAGCCACCAAAAAATTAAACAATATTGAATTCATTTCTCCAATATATTCAATAACAACTCCCAGATCATCGTCCACAGTAAGCTCAATCTTATTATTCTCATCAAAGCTCAGTGGGGTAATCTCAAGATAGTCACAAAAATACTTAATGATGTGATTTGCGTTTTCTTTACTCATAATGTTCTCCTAGTTTAGGTTAAAGCAAAAAATATGCCAAAAAATTTTTGTAAATTCTATAAGAAAAAAATAAATTAAAACAAGTGATTGTACTTGTTGTTTGGAATTATTACTCAGATGGAGAGCAATATGCCAACTTTATTGGCATATCAATTGAGATGTTTTGAGGTGTATGTGTCATGTTTAGGCTTTTAACTGCCAATATATTTGCCTATGGCAATACAAGTAAGTATTATTACTCACTTATATTGCCAATAAGCTATTTTATTGATTTTTTACCAAGCCTCTTTGCCCATGGTTTGTAAATACTGATTTATAATTTGTTTGCCGCCCACAAAGTCAGCCATTTGTGGCCATACAATTTCAAAGGCTTTTTTACGCCAAGCATTCTCATCTTCAAGCACATCAATTTGCACTCCCTTAGCAATAAGATTATTTTTAGCATTTATCCTTTCAATTCTTTGGTAGTCAAGAGCTTCTTCTTGTGCATATCGTCCTGCTGCAATTAATAAATTTTGATCTTCACTAGATAAGGTTTGAAAAAACTTTTCGCTGACTATTAAGGGTTGAACTTGATAATTATGATGGATTTCAGTAATAAATTTTTGATGAGCATCGAAAAACTTCATGGTATTAAATATGATATAACCACTATCCTGTCCATCAACAAGATGTTGTTGTAGAGCAGAGAAAGTTTCTTCCCATGTGATAGGAGTTGGGCTTGCTCCATAAGCTTCAAAAGCTGCAATCATAATAGCATTTTGAGGAACTCTAAAGGTTAGTCCTTTTATATCGTTTAGGTTCTTGATGGGACGTACGGAATTTGAAAGATAGCGAAAGTCAGAATAGGCCCATGCTAAAATACGAAATCCTTTTTCCATTGCCCATTTGTTGAGCAACATTCCTGAAGCACCATTAGTTCCAACTACAGCATCTTGAACATTATTAAATAAATATGGCAAAGTCAAGACTCCAAGACGTTTATCAAAAGGAACTAAGTTAGCAATACCAGCAACTGTAAAGGGCATCGCTCCACTTTGTACATTGCGCAATGCCTCTGTTTCATCAGCCAATGAAGTGGAAAAAAAGTTATTGATTTTAATTCTACCATTGCTTCTTTCTTCTACATAGTCACGAAACTTATCAGCAAGGTAGCCTTGTTCAGCCTGTTCAGGATCACCAACAGAATTATTGTAGGTTACTGCACTGGCTAAACTTGGAGTTAAGAGCAATAGCAAGGATAGTATAGCTGTGAATTTAAATTTTTTTAACATAAATCCTCCATATAATATTTAATTTTATAAAAACAATAGCTGTGAAAACCTTTTATTCTTCATCACTTTTATCATTTTCCACCGGAACTGTGTCAAATCCTACAACCTTAGCATTGTCTTCAAGGCTTACTAAGCGAACTCCCATTGTATTTCTGCCAATGGAGTTTACTTCTTGAATACCAAGCCTGATAATTTTATTGCTCGAAGTTAAAAGAACTAGGCTGTCATTGTCTGTAACCGGAATAGTTCCAATTACATTACCGGTTTTGTTTGATGATTTGAAGTTAATCAAGCCAATTCCACCACGGCTTTGCAATCTGTACAAATCAACTCTGGTTTTCTTGCCATAACCAAGTTCAGAAATAGCCATTATCTCAGTGGATTGATCATCTTCTTTTAAAGGTAGGCAACTAACTACAAAATCTTTGCGCCTTAGACCAATCCCCTTAACTCCTGTAGCACCACGTCCCATATTTCTCACATCTTGGCAAGAAAATCTAATGGCCATACCTTGGGAAGTGGCCAAAACAATATGATCACTCTCTTGCACTTGGCGCACAGCAATCAAATCATCATCATCTCTAATACCAAGGGCAATAAGACCACTTTTACGGCATTTTTCATACATAGAAGCACTTGAACGCTTAACCATGCCTTGACGAGTGGCAAAGAAGAAATATTGATCTTCGGCAAAATCTCTAACGCTAAGTACATTGGCCACCCATTCTTCTTTGTCTAAAGGAAGTAAATTAGCAATGTGCACGCCCTTAGCTGTTCGGCTGCCCTCGGGCACTTGATAGACCTTGAGTTGGTACATACGTCCCTTATTGGTAAATAGGCAAAGGAATTGATGATTGGTGGTGCTAATAA
>CAYJHF010000137.1:0-6029 GCA_964369905.1 uncultured Mailhella sp.
GCATTATTGCCATTGGTATACTTGGATTTTTATTGGCAACTGAGCGATATTTTACTCTATCACGAATTAAATTGCAGGGTGAGCAATTGGCAAATCATATTTTAGAAACACCGCAAGATTTAAATTCCTTAAACAATAGTCCGGTTGGCAGAGTTTTAAGACAAATGCTTTATTCTGAAAATACAGATAGTTCTGATAGGTTACAATATATTGATCCTCAAGTTTTGGAAAGAAGAGCTGAAGAAGCCATGTTAAAAGAACTTCCTGCTTTGGAGAAATTTTTAAATACCATAAAAATATTTGCGGCCATTTCACCACTGTTGGGACTGCTTGGAACTGTTGCAGGCATTGTTACCACCTTTAGAATTATTACAACCTTTGGCAATAGCGATCCGAAATTGCTTTCCGGCGGTATTTCAGAAGCCTTACTCACAACAGAAATGGGGCTTTTGGCCGCCATTCCACTGCTTTTAGCTCATCATTTTTTAAATCGCAAAATGAATAATATTGTTCTTGATATGGAACTTGCAGGAAGTATAGTTCTTAAACATTTTACCAAGGCGTAATCTTAGGGATTAATCTTATGAACAATATTATTAACACAAATGTTTTAATAAATGATTTAATAAGTTTATATTCTACATCTATACTTATTTTTGTGCTGACACTTCTATCCCTATGGGCTTGGAAACTTATTTTAGACGTAAGTTTATTGCTTGCAAAGTGTAAAGACAAGGAGAGTGAATTTTATAAAGAATACGAAGAATTTTGTAATGCTTTACCCAAATCCTCATTGTCCAAAAAAGCAGAAAATAAGTTATTGGCTATTGTGGCTCGCAAAAAAATGCGCCCCATTATGCAAAATGTTGGAACTGTGCTCTTGCTTTCCTCCCTTGCTCCCTTTGTGGGACTTTTAGGTACAGTGCAAGGCATGATTAGCACATTTACAGTGCTTTCAAAAGTGGAAGCCATTAGTAGTTCACAGCTCACCGCCGGAATTTCAGAAGCCTTACTTACCACCCAGTGTGGACTTGTTGTGGCCATTCCAACCTTACTGGTGGGTGGAATTTTATACAGAAAGGCACAAAAAGTGCAAAATACTTTAAGAATAATTGCTCTACACTCTCAAGAAAAAGGAGATGCAAATGAAATGGCGTAGAACCCAAGAGGGAATGGGCAGTTCCGATATTGATCTCACTCCGTTGATTGATATGGTTTTTATCCTTTTGATTTTCTTTATTGTTTCCACAAGTTTTATTCGTGAATCAGGCATTGTGGTGGAGCGGCCGGCTGCCAGCACGGGAGAATCCCAAACTGTTCAAGTTATTATAGGGATTGATAAGGATAATATAATTTGGATTGAGGGAAAAACCATTGATATAAGAACCATTACTTCACGCATGAAGCAATTTAAAGCAGAAAATGAAAAACTGGCTGTTATTGTGGCCGCAGATGTGCAAGCCAATGCAGGGATTTTAATCAAAGTCCTTGATATGTGCCGTCTGGCCGATGTTCAAGATATTTCTGTAGCAACAGAAGATAATTAATTCAATATATTATGATAAAAGCAAGGCAATTTATGACGATATATAAAAGAAATGCAATTTCTCTATTTGGTGCATTTGGCATAACGGCAATGCTATTTTTATTGTTGGTGCTTGTTGATTCCATTCTTTATAGTCCCCTTGAAGAGCCGGCAAGACGTGGTTCAATTAAATTATCACAACACACAAAAGCCCCCACCCAAGAGGAAAGCAAAGAGTCTGAAGAAGTTCCCGAAGTGGCAGAACTTGAAAACTTGGAAAAAATAGAAATTAACCTAGAAACGCCTTCAGTCCAGCCAGCCATGCCCAATATGAATTTTGATTTTGCCCCGCAAATAGCCGGAACAGTTTCAATTTCAGCAATTCCTGTAGTGGGAGCAGTAAATTCCCCACAAGCCACTTTAGGCGGAGCTTTTAGCCTTGGCGATGTGGACGAATTACCGCGCCCTATTTATGCACCACCACCTGCCTACCCGTCCAAGGTTACAGGGAGGACAAAAACAACAGTTAGGGTAAGAATGTTACTTGGAGTTAATGGCGAAGTAAGGCAGATTAGTCCTATAAATATGACAGAAGAGCAAAAACCATTTGTTGATGAAATTTTGAAAAGTGTGTCAACTTGGGAATTTACCCCCTGCAAAAAAGGGGGGCAAGCAGTTCAGTGTATTGCAGAACAACCCTTTGTTTTTACTCCACGTTAATAATACAAGGAGGAATTTGTGTATCGCATTCTTATAATACTGCATATATGCCTTGCTATTTATCTTGTTGGCAATAAAAACTTTGCTTACGCCTCCCGCCCTGTCACTCAAGGTGAGTATACAATTTTTCTTGAAGCAAAACATCACCTTGACAATGGAAATTATAAATCAAGTATTGACGGCCTTGAAAGATATTTTCGCCAAACAGGGCAAAAACACAATTATGCTTATGAATTATACGGTATGGTTTTAATAAATACCAAGCAATATAAAAAAGCTGTGGAAATATTGACAGAAGGCTTTGAAATTTATCCTGAAAATGCCATAATAACCCAAAACCTTGCTTCGGCTCACTATCAAACAGGGCAATTTTTAAAGGCCGGACAAAATTTTGAAAAGGCATATATTCTTAGCGAAAGAAAAAACCATGATCTAGCTTCCACTGCCGCCTATTGCTATATAAGGGTTGAAAGATATAATAGTGCCATAAATATTTTAAAAGCCCTCACAAGTTTAGCTAAACCAAAAGCTGTTTGGTTTCAAATGCTTGGCCAAGCTTATTTTTCCAAGGGAGAAAAAAAATCAGCAGTTTCAAGTCTTGAAAAAGGGTTAACATATTTTAAGGAAGATGCTTCCTTATGGTCTATGCTAGGTTATATTTACTATAATCAAAAGGAGCAAGAAAAGGCGGCGGCAGCTTATGAAATAGCTTATAAGTTTAAAGCTCCCTCAAAAAATGAGGCTGAACAATTGGCCTCCCTTTATTACTCCATTTATGCCCCATATTCAGGCAAAAGGCTATTGCCCTTACAAAATACTCCGGTAGAAACTTTGGATTATATTAGTGTGCTATTTGCTAAAAGCAGGGACTTTTCCACAGCTGCCGAGGTGGCCAAATTAGCCCTTGAAAAAGAATTTTCCGACGCACGTCGTTTTCGACTTGGGCAAATTTATTTCCACGGCAAATTTTATACAGAGGCCACAAATATTTTTAGAGAAATGGCAAATAACTCAGGAGAATATGCCGAGAAAGCCCAATATATGTTGGCAGAAATGGCTTGGGAAAATGAAAATTGGAAAAATATGGCTAAAGAACTAGAAACATTGGTAAATATGCAGGGAGAGTTTATGGAAACTGCTAATCAATTGCTTGATGTGGTAGAACAGTTGGCCGATGAAAAGCTAAAAGCTTATGCTTACCATGAGGAAAGTTTACGCTGAAAATACCATTTTTCCAATAATTTTTAATTAACATTTATATTTGCAATCTCTACTCAATTGCTTTATATAGTAATTTCAAATAAAATTGCTATATTTGTGATAGCAGTTAGCTACTGCCTTTATAAGAAACTTTGCAAAAAATTATAAGACAGATATTTCTGATTATGGGTGTATATATGATAAATTACGATTTTGGAAAAATATTAAAAGAAAGAATTGTTTTGGCCAATAAAAATAATTTTCAGTGTAATGCTGGGCGATACCCTGACTTTATATTTTCTGACCATAAAGAAAATGCACAGGACGACACAGATGATTTTAATGAAATAGATCCAAAAATTCTACAAACCATTGCTAACATAAATAACCATGATATTGCTAAAGCCTATAATTTTTTGTCAGATAATTTTTCCAAAGAAATGTTTTTAAATGTAATAGTTTATAGAATGCTTGGCTCTGCTAAATTACAATTACCCATGACGGAGTATTCAACTTGGAATGATTATTTTGCCATAAAAAATTTAAAGGTAGAACAAGATTCAAAATGTACTCCTGGTGTTTTCTTGTATAAATTAGATGAATTAGGTATACCTGTTAATTTGTTTTATAGTCCCTATGGTATATTTCTTACTTTCTTTAGAAAACAATATGAATATGGAAATATTAAGCCAAAAGCAGGGGATTATGTAATTGATGGAGGGGCTTGCATCGGAGATACTGCCCTATATTTTGCCAATGCAGTCGGTGAACATGGCAAGGTTTTTTCTTTTGAGTTTATTCCTAATAACTTGCGACGTTTTGAAGAAAATTTAAATGCAAATCCGTCCCTTAAACCAAGAATTGAATTAGTAAAAGCTCCCCTATGGAAAAATTCTTCGCAGGTGCTTTTTACTGTTGAAAATGGTGCAGCTAGTTTTTGCGTGGATAAAGAGCCGGAAGTATATAATGAAAAGGTGCAATCTATTTCTATCGATGACCTTGTCAAAACAAACAATATTCCTAAGATTGATTTTATCAAGATGGATATTGAAGGTTCAGAGCCTGAAGCCTTGCTTGGAGCTGTGGAAACAATCAAAAAATATAAACCAAATTTAGCCATTTGCATTTATCATGATTTTAGCCATTTTTTTATAATACCAATGATTATAAAATCCATTCTCCCTGAATATAATCTATATGTGGATCACCATACAATACATTTAGGCGAAACAGTTCTTTATGCTAGCATTGAACCTGCTCAAAAGAAGGATAAGCTAAATAATGAAAAAAGAGAACTTGAGTTGGCAGATATTGTAGTTATTGACTCAACTTTGCCAAATGACAGTGTGTGGTGCAAAAAAAATAGTGATGCTTTAGAATTTAGCAGGCAATATGACGGCTTTAAATACTATGGAATGTTTTCCATGTTGCCCGGTGAACAGGCTTGGTTTAACAATGGCTACGGTATGACAGAGCATGAATATGGCAATAAGTTACAAAAATATATAAAAGTTTATCCTGATATGCAAAATTATATAAGATATTTAAGTCCTGATAAAGACTATAAATTTAATCTTGCTTTTTCTTATCATTTAGGAGAAACATATACTTTATTACCTTTTTATAAAAAATATAATATTCCATTTTGTTTTATGCTTTCTGCCGACACAAGCTTTGGTTTTGAAAATGAAAGCTCAGATGCAATGATTAAAGAAATTGTTGATTCAAATTTGTGCAAGAAGATTTTTGTTTCCCATAAAAAAATTGGTGATTATCTTACCGGTAAAGGAATTTGTGCTGACAACCTTATCCATTTTGACCCACTAAGAACTTTAAACTTAAAGCCCGAAGATGTAAAAGAAAAGCAATTATACAAGAAAGATAAGCAAAGTTTTGATATTTGCTTTACAGCTTTTAAATATACAGAATCAGGCCTTGATCTTGGTTATGATTTATTTATAGAAGTTGCAAAGGTTTTGGCTAAGAAATATGATGATATATATTTTCATGTAATAGGAGCTTTTAACCCTGACGATGCGAATATTGCTGAAATAAAAGATAGAATTTCTTTCAGAGCAGGAATATTAACAAGATTTTTACCCAACTTCTACGCCAAAATGGACATCAACCTATCCCCAAACCGCCCATTTAAAGCCTTTCAAGGCTCTTTTGATGAATTTCCCCTAGATGGCCATGCCATTTATTGTGGTGTTTGTAGTTTTAATACCGATTTACTGGGGTTGAATACAGAATATACCGATAAAGAAGACATTGTGCTTATAAAAGCTGAAAAAGATGATATTATTAAAAAAATTATCCACTACTACAATAATATAGATGAACTCTATCGCATATCTGCAAATGGACAAAAAAAAGCAAAACAATTATATAATTCTGAAAACTGTATTGCCAATAGGATTAAAGTATTCAATCAGGTAAAAAATAAGAGCTAATTAGACTATGCTGAAAAATTAATTTTTGCCTTTTTAAAAAAATCTATTGTATTTGCCTATTGAAACAAGTTGTGCTAAACTATCAATGACCCTGTGATTGGGGAAGAAATAATTGTATTTGCCTATTGAAA
>CAYJHF010000138.1:0-5951 GCA_964369905.1 uncultured Mailhella sp.
GAGGCAACGTGCCTTTCTGAAAAACACAAAAATTGTGTTTTTCAGCGTGAACTAAATTAATGCTTTCATTAATAAAAATGAGGTGAAAAATGCAACTACACGGAACAACAATTATTGCAGTAAAAAAAGGTGATACAGTAGCCATTGCTGGTGATGGCCAAGTGACCATGGGGCAAAGCATGGTTATGAAACACACTGCTAAAAAAGTTAGAAAACTATATAAAGGTAAAGTAATTGGAGGGTTTGCCGGTGCAACTGCAGATGCCTTTACTTTGTTTGAACGTTTTGAAGCTAAGCTTGAGGGCAGTGGCGGAAATTTGATGCGCGCTGCTGTAGAGCTTGCCAAGGATTGGCGTAGTGATAAGTTTTTGCGCAAGCTTGAAGCTATGTTATTAGTTGCTGACGCAGAACATATTCTAATTTTAACCGGAACAGGTGATGTTATTGAACCGGACGAAGGACTGGCCGCCATTGGTTCAGGTGGTTCTTTTGCTCTTTCAGCTGCCAAGGCTTTACTAAAATTTAGTGAACTTGATGCAGAAAATATTGCCAAAGAAGCTATGGCCATTGCCGGTGAGATTTGTGTCTTCACCAACAACAATATAACTATGGAAGTTTTACACAAATCTTAGAGCTATCTCTTCATTTCAATAGCTTTTTGAATCATTGTGTCAATGGCTTGTACGCTCTTGCTATTGCTTTGGAAACCTCTTTGTACAACAATCATATTGACCATTTCCCTTGACATATCAACATTAGATTGTTCTAAGGTATTGCTATAAATTTTTCCGTAATTCTCTGTTCCTGCTGTGCCATATTCCATTTGGCCTGCTTCTTGGCTATAGGAGTATAAATTATCTCCTTCACGCCTAAGCCCATCTTCACTGGTAAAGCGAAATACAGGAATACTGTAAAGCTCTGCTTGCTGTCCATTGGTATAATTTAGCAATACAGTTCCGGAAGAGTCTATTTCCATATTTGTTAGCGAACCTTCCGCATAACCATCTTGGGATAAATTCTTTAAAGAGGTTGAAGTTGAAAGGGCAGTGGTTTTTGTGCTGGTATATTCTGGACTAGTAAGTCCCGGCAAGCCGGAAAAATTTGTGCCTATGTCGGCTGCGCTAATTTCTCCTGCTTCATCACCATTACTGAGCACCCAAGCATCTGAAGTTCCTGAAGCACCTAAGTTTAGCTGAATACTTTGTGGCTCTTGCCCCGCTAAAGTAAGTTCAAGGCTTGGTACTCCATTATTTAAACTACTAAGACTCCAATTGGCAGGATTTCTTAAATCATCTCCATTTGGTGAAAAAGAATTTATATTTTCAAGTTCTCCGCTGGAAGAAAATGTCATAGTTCCGGCAAGTAATAATCCTGCACTTGCTGTATTTGCATATTCAGCCCTGCCATCAAGGGCGGGATCCATACTAATTACATATTCATACACTTTTTTTCCGTCAACTACGTTTGCTTCATCAAAATATAAGTTTGCTGTTTGTTTTGTTCCATTGGCATCATAAAAGCTAAAACTATTTGACTCAACTCCGCTAATGGGTGGGTTTAGATTTGCGTCCCAAGATTGAATCATAGAAAAATATGGATTTGTCGGATCATTATATTCATCATTAATAGTATATAAATTCATAATAGCCGTAGCATTTTCCGTGGCTTTTGGTGGATTTATGGCAATTGCGTCATCATTGCTGTTAATTGTAATTTCGGTAAGTTCATCACTTTGCGCTCCATCTTCAATGGCAAAACCCATTAAAGCTTGTCCCCCAGGGTTGCGCATAGTTCCTTCTTGATCTATGAAAAAATTACCGGCTCTGGTATAGAAAGCTTCATTGTTCTCATCAACAACTTGAAAAAATCCCTTACCACCAATGGCTAAATCAGTAGTATTTTCTGCGGCAGCTAAGGCTCCTTCGTTGAATAAGGTGCGGCTAAAGCCTTGCATAGAACCAAGACCAATCTGTCTGGTTTCAATTTCATAAGCTGCGCCTATAGGAAAATCCTCGCTTTGCAAATCCTGAAAAAGTAACATCTGTTGCTTAAAGCCAACAGTGCTCACATTGGCAAGATTATTACCAATGACACCAAGCCCATTACTATGGGCCATCATTCCACTTGAACTTGTATATAAACCCTGCATCATGGCTATATTCCTCTTAGGGCTTTAATGGTTAATTTAAAAGGAATAGGAAAAAATTTCCTAAATTTATCCTTACGGAATATATAAGCATAAATCGTGCCAAAAGTTAATTATAAAAATCAAAGTTGACAGTTTCTATTTTTTTCACTACTTTTCAATTTATGGAGTTGGATTAATAAATGAATAAAATAAATGAACTATTAGAAATTACCTCTAAGTCTGCTTTGGGTGATTTTGTGAAAATATCAAGGGCAGGCTTGGCTTCCTTGGCAAAAATAGCCATTGCAGCAATTTCCGAGGGTAAGTATGTTGCACTTGTGGTTAAAAATAGAGAAGAAGCCATTGCATTAAAATCTTATATGACTTTGTTTAGCCCCGATTTATCTGTGGGGCAAGTTTCAACTGGTGCAAAATCAGAAAGATTTATTCCTCTTTTTTTTGAAACTTCTTTTCTTTCTTTATCTCCTTTTAATAAGCGCTCATTAAATCGTGAAGGCTGGGCTGAAAAACTTTCTACTCTTTATGCCTTAGAAAGGGGAGTTTGTCGGGCATTAATTTTGACTGCCGATAACCTAATTCCAAAACTTCCAAGCAAGGATTTCTTTGATAATCAAGAGCTTTTCTTAAGATTACATGAAGATATGGCGCCGGAACTTTTAATGGAACAATTGGTAGATTGGGGCTATCAAAGGGAATCCATGGTGGCCAGAGCAGGAGATGTGGCCAGACGTGGTGATATTTTAGATATTTTTCCGGCTGGCTATGAAAAACCTGTGCGTCTTGATTTTTTTGGTGACACAATTGATGAAATGAGATTTTTTGACCCAAGTTCCCAGCGCTCAGTGGGCAAAACTGAGGAAATCTGCTTAGTTCCTGTTTCTTGTATTGAGCAAGATGAAATATCAAGAAAGAAAATTAATAAATATTTAGCTAGCTTATTTCAGCAAGGTAGTTTAACTGAGTTTCGCCATGCCGGACTTATGCGAGCTGTAGAACAAGGTGATTCAAGGCTTTTACCCGGTAATATATATGAAAATAGCAGTAATTTAGAGGATTGGCTACCTAAGGAAACCATTTGGCTCTTGCCTGGGCAAAATGATTTTTCTGAATATCTTGAGGAAGCTCACAGGGCTTGGGTTAATAATCTTGAAGAAGATCGTAAGGACAATGGTTTTGACCAATCAGAAGTTTTATCCCTACGAGATGCCTTTGAGGTTGAAAAATCTTTTAAAAGTAATTTTTGCATTTATAATGAACCCTTACGCATGGGCACTGAAAAATCAGAACTAAGCTTTTCCGAAAAAAATTATTATTCATTTGTGGAACTTTTTGCCTCTAAGGACAATGAACAAAGGCCTTGGCAACAAATGATTTCTAATTTGAAATCATTTACTAAAGAAAAAAAACAGGTGATTTTAGCCTTTAATTCTGACAGAGGGCGACAAAAATTTTTAAAACTGGCTGAACAAGATGGCATAAACCCCACTTTACGTTATGACCCAAGAAGTAAGGGCTTATTTGCATTACTTGCCTCTGTACATAATGGGGTTGAGCTTTTATGGGATGATTGCCTTATCCTTGGAGAAGACGTTTTACAGCCAAAAATCAATCAAGGCAAAAGAATTTCCACAGAAGCTTTTAAGGGACTTGACTCTTATAGTGATCTAAGCAGTGGTGATTTGCTGGTGCACAGAGATTATGGCATAGGGCGTTTTGCCGGATTGCATCGCATGACAGTTGGTGGCATAGAAAATGATTATTTATTTTTAGAATATGCTAATGAAGCTAAACTCTATATTCCTGTGGATCGCCTTTCTGTGGTGCAAAAATATAAGGCTACAGAAGGAGTTATGCCTTCCCTTGATCGCCTTGGCAGTGCAGCTTGGGTTAGCAGTAAAGAAAAAGCTAGAAAAGCCATTGAAAAAATTGCCGCTGATTTGGTTGAAATGTATGCCTTTAGAAAGGTTGCCAAGGGCTTTTCCTATAGCCCCATTGGAGAAATTTATAAAGAATTTGAAGCCACTTTTGGTTTTGAAGAAACTCCCGATCAAGCCAAGGCCATTCAAGAAGTTTTAGCAGATATGGAAAAACCCGAACCTATGGATAGATTAGTTTGTGGTGATGTGGGTTTTGGTAAAACAGAAGTGGCTTTGCGGGCGGCCTTTAGGGCTGCTTGTGATGGCAGGCAAGTGGCCATGCTTTGTCCCACTACCATTTTGGCTGAGCAACACTATCAAACTTTTCGCTCACGTCTTGGTGGTTTTCCCATAAATGTAGGTTTATTAAGTCGTTTTGTCAGCAAAACTAAACAAAAAGAAGTATTAAATTCCGCCAGTAAGGGACAAATTGATATTTTAATCGGAACACATAGGCTTTTATCAAAAGATGTGGTTTTGCCTAATTTGGGATTATTGATTTTAGATGAAGAGCAAAGATTTGGGGTGCGCCATAAGGAAAGGCTAAAGCAAATGAAAAAAAATGTGGACGCTTTAACCCTTACTGCCACACCAATTCCCAGAACTTTACAACTTTCTATGTCCGGCATAAGGGAGCTTTCTGTTATTGAAACAGCTCCACTTGATCGCAAGCCTGTGGCTACAGCTTTAATTGACAAAGATAAGGCGGCGTTAAGACAATTTTTGGAACGTGAATTAGCTAGAGATGGACAAGTTTTTTGGGTTTATAATAGGGTGAAAGGTCTTGAAAATTCAGTTGATTATGTAAAAGAGCTTGTACCGAATGCAAGAGTTGGCATGGCCCATGGACAAATGGGTGAGCGTGAGCTTGAGGAAACCATGCACAAATTTTGGCATGGGGAAATAGATGTTCTGGTGGCCACATCAATTATAGAATCTGGACTTGATTTTCCAAAGGCTAATACTTTAATTGTAGATCAAGCTCAGCTTTTTGGTTTAGGGCAACTTTACCAACTTAGAGGTAGGGTAGGGCGTTCCGACAGGCAAGCCTATGCGGTTTTTGTGGTCAATGATTTAGGTTATCTTACCGATATAGCAAGGGAAAGATTAAGAATTATATTGGAAATGGACTATCTTGGAGCAGGGTTTCAAGTGGCCATGGAGGATTTACGCCTAAGGGGTGCAGGAAATATTTTAGGAGAAGTACAATCAGGGCATACAGCCAGAATTGGTCTTGATATGTTTTTGGAGATGCTTGAAGAGGCAGTAAGTAAAATTAAATCCGGTGGAGACTTCCAAAAAGAAAGAGAAGTAGAAGTAAATCTTGGTTTACCGGCTTTTATTCCTGAAAGCTACATAGAAGACGGCAGAGAGCGTTTAAAATACTATAAAATGCTTTCCTGTGCCCTTGAAATTGAAGATCTGCAAAACATTGAAGTGGAACTTAAGGATCGTTTTGGTAATATTCCACCAGAGTTGGAAACATTTATTGAACTTCTTGATTTAAAACAAAGCTTGAAAAAGCTCGGAGTTAGCAAGGCTGATATTTACCCCGACAGAATTAAAATAACCTTTATCGATGGACAGAAAAAAGTTAGCGTAAAAACTCTGCTCGATTTTGTAACCGAATACCAAAAAAATGCTAAACTATATCCACCTGCAAGCCTTGAGTTTCGCTTGCAAGGTTTTATTAATAAAGAAGACAGCAATGTAAAAATTTTACAAATGGCCAAAAAAATCCTAGGCCAACTTGCTAGTTAAAATCACCAGTGTTTGGATCACTTTTTTGTGAAATTTTTTTTGGGAAAACTTTTTGGTGAATTTTTTTTTAGGAAAACCTTTTTTGAAAAAAAGGTTTTCCCAAACCCTTTCCAAAAAACTTTAAC
>CAYJHF010000139.1:0-2027 GCA_964369905.1 uncultured Mailhella sp.
CAATCAAGGCTTCTAAAATACTGCGCAAATCTCTAATGGAAATTTGTTCTTGAACCAAGCGTTGAAATATTTCACCAATTTTTTGCACAGGCAAAAGTCTGGTAGCTTCACGCACTAAATCAGGCGCTTTTTCTTCCATTTTATCAAGAAGGTATTTTGCTTCTTGCATACCTAAAAATGTGGAGGCATGCCTAGATAAAATCAGTGACAAATGGTAAGCCAAAATTCTTGGGTGCGTCATATAAGCTATGTCGAGCTTATTTAGTTTATTTTGATATTTTTTCTCAACCCAAAGTGAAGAAACACTTGGTAAGAAGTCTTCACCAACTTCAAAGGGTATTTCAAGAATTTTTAGATTTTCCTGTGTGTCCCTAGCTAGAATTTTATCCTTAATAAAATAACCTCTGGACATGGGAACTTCATTTAAATTCAATAGATACGTAATTCCTTCCATGCGTGAATCGGGGCGAATGTTAATGCCAGGAAAGGGTACACCAAGATCAAAATATAAGGAGCGTCTAAGGGTTACTAGTTCTTCATTTAAAGTATCATAGTCCATGGAGTGCCCAAGATCATCGGAAATATCCAAAATAATCGGAACAGTTGGAACAAATTCATCGTGAGTGGCAGCAGCGCTTTGCTTGGTCTTAGGTTTTTGTTGGGCTGAAGCGGCCAAGGATTTTGAAAGTTCTTCCTTGGCATCTTTAGTTTCAGGGCGATCTTGAAGTTTTTTCAAAATATATCCAACGCCTACAATGAAAAATGCCACAAGGAATAGTTGAAATTTTGGGAAACCGGGCACAAGAGCAAAGGCAAAGACTAAACCGCCTGCCATAAGTAAGGCTTTGGGCTGGGCAAAGAATTGTCCGCCTACCAAGGCGCCCACGTTATCGGAACTGTCACCAGAACGAGTGATTAAAATACCGGCTGATATGGAAATAATAAGGGAGGGAATTTGAGAAACAAGTCCGTCCCCAACGGTTAAAATTCCATAAGTTTGCAAGGCTTCACCGCCTGTCATTCCATTTTGAGTCACCCCAATAATAGTGCCGCCAACAATATTTACCACGGCAATAATCATACCGGCAATACTATCGCCCTTAACAAACTTCATGGCTCCGTCCATAGCTCCAAACATCTGACTTTCTTGGCTAACTTTCTCACGACGCTTTTGAGCTTCTTCCATATCAATAACGCCTGCGCGCATATCAGCATCAATGGACATTTGCTTGCCAGGCATGGCATCAAGGGTAAATCTTGCACCAACTTCAGCAACTCTTTCTGCACCTTTGGCAATTACCAAGAACTGCACAATGGTCAAAATTAAAAAAACCACAGCACCAACAATAAAGTTGCCACCAAGGGCAAACTCACCAAAGGTGAAAATGATTTCACCAGCATCAGCTTGCAATAAAATAAGTCTTGTGGTGGTAATATTTAACCCAACTCTAAAAAGTGTGGTGAATAAGAGCATGGTTGGAAATGATGAAAACTCTAAGGCATTTTTCACATACATGGACATCATAAGCATTAGAAATGAAAGTGCCATATTAACACCAATAAGAGCGTCAACCAATGGCGTTGGCATAGGCATAATCATTAATGCAATAACAATTACCAATAAAAACACCATGTTGATGTCATTATGTCGAACAATGATAGAAACAGCCTTATTAGCTTTTTGGAAATAACTCATTTTTTAACCCTTTGGAGCTACAAGATATACATATTCATCAACAATTTGTCTGGCTTCTTCTTGTCTATTCTCAAACCAAAGAGCCTTGGCTTTCATTAGAAGTAAGATGGCGTTTTTAGAAGAAATGGGAATGTTTTCCAAAGCTTCATTGATATATACAAGTGCTTTTTTATATTCATTTTGCTCAAGATAGGCGGCTGCAAGGGCAACTTGTGAAAGTCTACAAGGAGAACCATCAGGAGAATTTGCCAAAATTGCTAAGAAGGTTTTTTCAGCTTTATCCCAGAGGTGCATTCTTAAAAACATATAACCAAGAACGTGCATGGCTGTT
>CAYJHF010000139.1:2037-5943 GCA_964369905.1 uncultured Mailhella sp.
CTTTAAAAAGATCTGTTCAGGTGAAATTGACATACTTATCCCCCAATCATTAATCCACTATATGTATGTAATAATTCTTCATTTTCAATTAGAGGGTAGAGAACATCTTTTAAAAATGTTTGCACTTGCGGATCGGAAGAATTTTTTAGTTCATTGGCGCAAGCAGTTAATACTCTTGAAAAATTATATGGTTTTAAAATTTCTCCATCACCCACATTTGGGCAAACTACATTTTCAACCAATTTCCTAAGATCTTTTGGAGTGTAAACATCTCCTAAGCCTGCCGCTCCAACAACAGTTGCGGCAATTTGCTTAGCCTGTGGTAAATTATCCAGTTGTGACTCATTTAAAATGTTCTGTATGCCAACTCTAGAGTCAAACAAATTAATATTACTCATATTTATCACCTAGTTATTTAAATTATGAAAAGACCACTTCCAAACGAGCAGCCAAATAACGCACAACATTTTCAATGGTGGACGCATCAATATTATTGGAATCAAATTCAGCAATAAGGGTAGCCCAATTATCATAAACACCACCTTTAATGGTAAAAGGGTGATTATGATGATAGGAGCATATATCCAAAATATTCTTTGGAACTGTATCATTATAAGGAGGATAAGGCAAGCTTAAATAAATATACAAAATATCTTTATTTTCATCTTTTTCAAGGTGTAAACGTCCTAAGTTGTCAATATCAATCACCACAAGGCCCTGTTCATTCAAGGCCAAGCCGTCCATGCTTAAGCGTTTACCAAATTCATAAATTGCATTTTCTAACATTTTGATTATCCTTTTGATTTCTAATTACTTTTTCTAACATTACTCTTCAAGGCTAGCCAGCCACTCATCTTCTCTGGTGATTGCATTGTCCACTGAGCCTTGCACAGCGTCAATAACTTTCCCATATTCTTGTTCTGTACCAAAAAGTCTTGGTGGAGTGTTGCGAACTGTAGTCAAAAGTTCTTGTAAAAATAAAACTTCAAGTTCAAGATCAGGTGGTTTGGCTTTTTTTACTATGGCATCAATGTGCATAGCACCCAAAAAACGTTCTTTGCCAAGCCCCACCATATCCCCGAGCAATTCCATGCTTTCAAAAGGGCAATTTTTTTGTCCATGTACATTTTCCCAGCGATTTAATAGGTTTTCGCATAGGGTGTGGGTACTTTGTAATAATCTAACCTGTCCTAAGTTATTGTGTACGTTTTCAAGGTGAGTGCTTTCCATACTGGGTAAATCAGAATTTATATCGGCACTTATGGTATTAAATAAAAACTCCATAGCCTTATCAAAACTAACACTGCCATACTCTTTTTGAATATATTTGAACACAGCGGCAGGGTCTTCATAGTCACAAACTGTTTGGCGATAAAAGTCGCGCAAGGTTTCAGCGTCAGCAAGTTCAGGGTGTTTTGAGCCTTCGGTTGCTCCAAAAATGCCGGCCTTAATTTCACTGCCTCTGGTGATTTCCAACTCAGCCATGGCCAGTTTGATGTCATTTATTACTTCTTTAGGGCAAGAAGGATCGGCTTCAAGCTCTTTTAGAGCGTCCGAAAGGGCAGCCCAAGCATCGGAGGGATCAGGAAAGCGTCTGGTGGCTTCCTTGAGAGCACCGTCCTTAGCCTCGCCAGAACGTAATTGCTTTTTGAGAAATTCTATATCTTCACTCTTGCCCACTTGGTGCATGAGTTCTTTATACATTTCAACCCTTTCTTCAAGGGCTTCATCAATTTTTTTCTTTTCTTTTCTTTCTTCAAGTTCAAAATCATCTGTTGTGTCCACAGAAAAAGTTAATTCTTCTGCGGCCGAAGCGAGCAAAGAGAGGGGAGAGCTTACAACTTTTGCTGCCTGCCCCATTAATGAACCTGTTAAAGCTGAACCTGCATTTTGTGATGATTGAGAAGAAGATTGTTGAATATTAAAACTATTATTCACTGAAAAATCAATTGGCATATTAAATCCTTATGGCTAGAAGTTAGTATGTATTGAATTCTGTTTCTGCAATAAATATACCAAGAAAGTGGTTGGCATTATGTTTTTCAAAAGCTAAAAAAATAAATTTAAACTTGCAATTGTTTTACTATTGAATTAGATTACCTTAAAAGTGTATAATTGCAACTTAAAAAAAGTAAAATTTTATTTTTTTAACAGGTGTTTTTTAACTTTTTCTCAGTTCTTATTATGGAACTGCCAACTTTGTTTGCAGTCATAAAAAATAACCCTGTTAGATTGAACTTTTTTTATCAATAATATATTTTGATTATTGTTTTTTTTATGTTTGGACTTTTATTTGCAATATTGCAATTATATTATGAAATTATAAAAATGAGGGAATGTTCTTTATGTCAAATCCAGTTGATAATGATAGTTCAAGCTTAGAAGTTAGAATGAGTGAAATCCAAATGGGGCCGGCAGGAGGTATTCAAATGCTTTTTGCCATGTTGCAATTGGCACAAGCCGGAATTTGTAAGGATCAAGCTGAAGCCTATATGGATCAAATCAAGGATACTCAAGCTAAGCAAAAGGAAGCTGCTGAAATGATTGCCCTAGCCAGGCATTTACAAAATAAAGCCGGCGAAGACGGTGAAGTTGCTATGAGCCCTGAGTTAAAACAATATTTTTATGAAAATAACATAAAATGTGAAGGCAATGACACATCATTACTAGGTGTTTTAAACACAAAAAAATCCACACTGGAAGAAATGCTTAAAGATGATGAGGCAACCTTAGAAGAGCTTGAGAAAAAAACTGATCCCGAATCTGTAGCTGCTGCCGAAAGAGGCAGAAATTCAATACAAAACACAAAGGATCAAATTGCATCACTTGAGCTTCAAATAAATAGTGAAAAAAATAATGTAAAAAGTTTTGATAAAGAAGGTTGGGATTACAATATAAAATCCTTAACCAATTATCAAGAACAACTTGGAACTGAAACTCAAACCAATATGGTATATTTGCAAGACTTGATGGGGCAATATAATTCCTTTTTACAAGGGGCAAATAAAGCTGTTACAGATTCAAACCAAACATTGCAAACCATTGCAACTAGATAAATTTTTTAAGGAGTTTTTATGTCAAATCCAGTCAGTAATGATAGCTCAAGCCTAGCTGTTAGAATGAGCGAAATTCAAATGGGTCCTGCCGGTGGTATTCAAATGCTTTTTGCCATGTTGCAATTAGCCCAAGCCGGAATTTGTAAGGATCAAGCAGAAGCCTATATGGACAAAATCAATGATTGCTTTAGCCAGAGATTTACAAAATCAGGCCGGTGAAGATGGCAAAAGTAAGATGACCCCTGAGCTAAAAGAGTATTTTGCAGAGAATGGAATTAATGCTTACAAAGTAGAACTATCAAGTCATGAAGAGAAAATTCTGGCATCAGGTGGTAATATGAGTAATTATGATATGAATTTTTGGGAAGAACATTTTACCTATGCTGGAGATACTGGCAGAAAAAATTTTCAAGAAGACTATAATGATGCTGTAAACAAGCGAGATAGTTTTGATAAGGAAGCATGGGATTATACTATTAAATCTCTCACCAACTATCAAGAACAGCTTGGAACCGAAACTCAAACCGATATGGTATATTTGCAAGACTTGATGGGACAATATAATTCCTTCTTACAAGGAGCAAATAAGGCTGCCACGGATTCAAATCAAACATTACAATCTATTTTAACTAGATAAATTTTAACATCATAATATTAAGGGGGTTTTTATGAATTTTGAAGAATTAAACAAAGAAATTGAACTTCTTAGTGAAGAATTATCCAAGTTAAATGTTAGTTATACAGCAAGTTTAAAAGGGCTTAACATTAGTGAAGAAGTTT
Organism: uncultured Mailhella sp.; assembly: GCA_964369905.1. Taxonomy (GTDB): domain Bacteria; phylum Desulfobacterota; class Desulfovibrionia; order Desulfovibrionales; family Desulfovibrionaceae; genus Taurinivorans. Next base: position 5,874 of record CAYJHF010000139.1, read on the forward strand.
TGAATGAAAAAAAGCAAGATATTAAAAATGGAAATATTCCAAATGAGCTAAAAGGAGCTTTTGCCGAAGC
>CAYJHF010000140.1:0-2650 GCA_964369905.1 uncultured Mailhella sp.
CAGCATTAAAAGATAGTAACTGGCTTTCATTAGAAACTGTAGTGGAAAAATCTCTTGTGCGCGATCTTATTCCAAAACTACGCCAAACAGGAGCAGAAGGCATTTTGGAATACTCCTTAAATAAAGTTATTTAGTTCGTGCTAAAAACCTCTGCATTGTGCAAAGCTTGAGCTTACAGCCTTGATTAGCCAATGCATGAAAATTCTTTTTTAAAATCAAAAACTACAAGAAAATTGCTTGTTCCAAGTTTATTTCTTGTAGTTTTTTTATGTTTTTTAACTATATTTATTTTTATTTACAAGTAATTATTGCTATTTTAAACATTGAATATTTAATAAATTCCCAGTTCATCAAGTGCTCTAAACAGAGTAATTATACTTGAAATACTTACAATTGTTAAAATAACTATTTTAAATTTTTCATCTGTTACATACTTTAAGAAAGGGCTGGCTGCATAAATTCCAATTGTAGCAGCAGGAATCATGGTTAATATATATGGAATCATGCTTGTTTCAAAAAGTCCTGCAAAACCATAGCTTATGCAAATGAAGATTGCAATCATCATTGCTCCTTCACAGATTACAACCAAGGATTGTTTTGTGCTAAGCCTACCATATAGACAAAAAATTGCTAAAATTGGCCCAGGAAGTGAAATGGAGCTACCAAAAAGGCCGGCAAAAAAACCGCAGATTATCATAACTCTTTTAATTTCTTGAGGGGTTTTCTTAGTTGGCTTTCCTTTTTTAAATAAATTCCAGCCTATATATGTAAATAAAAAAGCAGCCATAAGCATTTGAAGATAGGCTGCAGAAATAAAATATAGAATTAATGTTCCGGCAATAATACCTGGTATACAGCTTATAAAAAGTGGATTTAGAAATTTTAAATCTGAATATTCTTTGTATTTCCAAATAATTATAACACAAATATATATTAGCATAACATTTGAAATAATAATTACAAAATGTATATCTAAAAATAAAGTCATCATGGGAACGGTGACTAGGGAAGCGCCCATACCACTAATTCCGGTAACAATTCCGCCAAAAAACCATGCTATAGCTGTGTATAATAATTCCATTTATAACCATTTATTTTAAAAATTTTCAAAAACTGTCCAGCACCAGTAGCCTTGAAGCAAACTTTATGGAATAAAGTTCATCAAAAAAATCATATTGAAATTTTGCACCCCAGCGCATATAGATATTTTCTGCATTTAAATTCCCATTAACTACACAAATACTAATTTTTTTGTAATTATGTTCGTGAGCAAATTTGCAAACATGGTTAAATAAACTTTTGCCAACTCCTTTACCTTGAGCAAACTCTGCTATATGTAAAGAGTCTAAAAGCAGGGAATTTTCAACTAGTTGACAGGGCTTAAAGGCTGTATAACCTAAAATTTTATTATTTTCCTTAGCTGTCAACATATTATTTTTACTGTCATTAAGATAGTTTACCCATTTTATTTTAGATTTTTCAATGCTTAATAGGCTATATAAATTATTCGGCAGTAAACCTTTATAGGTTTTTAACCAATTTGCTGTATATATTTTAGCAATTTCGTCTAAATCTTCAACTGTTACTTTAACTAATTCCATAAAACTATTTTTAACCTTAGGTTAAAAGCTATTCCAAAATTCTTTTAATGACTTTGTCAAGCCTTGCTCATCAAGGCCACAAACTTTGTGTAATTGTTCCACGGAGCCATGTTCTACAAATTCATTTTCAGGCAGTCCAAGACGTTTTATTTTTACATTTTGAACTAAATCATTGTCGGATAGAAATTCCAAAATGGCTGAAGAAAATCCTCCGGTTTTGACATTTTCTTCCACAATAAAAATACCTTGATATTCTTCGACAATTTTTCTTAATTGTTCTGTTGGTAATGGTCTTACCCATCTAGCATCAAAAAGTGCAATACCATTTATTCCTTCTTCTTGAAGTAATAAAATTGCCTTATTACAGGGGTGAACAATATGCCCTATGGCAATAAGGCAAACTTTCTTAGAGTTTGGCTCTACAAGCATTTCACCTTGCCCTAAGGGAATTATTTTAAATTCGTCAGTGGGAAGAGCGGTAGTTGTGGTTGGGAATGGTGGATAGCGTAGTGCAACCGGTGCATTGAGGTTTAGGGCAGTGTATAGTACATTTGGTAAATCTGCCTCATCTCTTGGGGCTAGAAGGTGCATATTGGGAATGGAACGCAAGAAAGTAAGATCAAATGCGCCATGGTGTGTTGGGCCATCTTCACCCACAATACCGGCTCTATCAAGGCAAAAAACCACAGGTAAATTTTGTAAACAGACATCGTGAATAATTTGATCGTAGGCCCTTTGTAAAAAGGTTGAATATATTGCCACCACAGGCTTAAAACCTCTGGTGGCAATTCCTGCCGCAAAGGTTACAGCGTGTTCTTCACAAATACCTGCATCGATAAAACGGTTAGGAAATGCTTTTCTAAATTCTCCTAGACCTGTTCCATCAGGCATTGCTGCGCTAATGGCCACAATTTTTTCATCTTTTTCGGATAATTTACAAATGCTATTGCCAAAAACTTTTGTAAACCCTGGGCCTTTTGGCTGATTGCTTGCAGGAAGAGGAGGGACTAAGCCGGTTTCAGGTTCAAAGCCGGGGGTGCGATGAAAAC
>CAYJHF010000140.1:2660-5890 GCA_964369905.1 uncultured Mailhella sp.
CCCCCCCCCCCCCCCCCCCCCCCCCCCGCCGCGATGAAAACGCATGGGGTTATTTTCAGCAGGAGGATAACCAAATCCTTTTTTGGTGCGCACATGAAGTAATACAGGTTTATTTAGCTCTTTTGCCATACTCAAATGGCGTTCTAACTGTTCCACATCATGCCCATCAAGCGGACCAACATAACTAAAATCAAAAGCTTCAAAAAGCATACCAGGGGTAAAAAATGTTTTAAAACTTTTTTCACCTCTATCAGCTAAATCATAAAGCAACTTACCTATTTTTGGAATTGATTTTAATATATTTCCTGTGGATTTTTTAAATTTTAGAAATTTTTTATTGGCTAAGTTTCTACTTAAAAATTGAGATAAGGCACCGACATTGTGCGAAATGGACATTTCATTGTCGTTCAAGATTACAATCATTTTTTTCTTAAGGCCGCCAGCCTGATTTAATGCCTCAAAGGACATACCACCGGTTAAAGCCCCATCTCCTATTATAGCAATAACTTGCTCATCTCCACCTTTTAAATCTCTGGCCATAGCAATACCAAGGGCTGCAGAAATAGAGGTTGAAGCATGGCCAACTCCAAATTTATCGTAATCAGACTCGCTGATTTTAGGATAGCCTGCTATACCGTTAAATTGTCTTAATGTGTGAAAATCCTTAGCTCTTCCTGTTAATAACTTCCAAGCATAGCATTGATGTCCCACGTCCCAAATAACATGATCATCAGCAGGATTAAAAACCGATAAAAGGGCAATGGTGAGTTCCACTACTCCAAGTGAAGGTGCTAAATGTCCTCCATTTTTTGCGGTTACTTTTATGAGAGTTTTGCGTATATCTTTTGCCAGTTCCAACTTTTCATTTAGACTAAGGTTTGGAATGTCGGCAGGTAAATTTAAATTTAAAAGTGATTGCTCAACTAAGTCTAAAGGTTTTGTTTCCATTAGTACACCCTATGTGCCATTTCAAGAGCTGTTTTTTGTAAAAACAAAATTTCATCTAAATCAACTTCTTGATTTTTTATATTATCAAGAGCATTTACAGCCAAGTTACAGTAATCAACTGCCACTTTTTTACTTTGCTCAAGCCCTAAAAGAGTTACCCATGTGGATTTATTGTTAGCAATATCACTACCCACATTTTTACCAAGCAAGGCTGTGTCACCAACTACATCAAGTACATCATCTATTATTTGAAAAGCTATGCCAATATTTTCACCATATTTTACAATTGCTTCTCTTATAGACTCATTGGCATTTCCAAGCACAGCACCAACCTCACAGCTTGCCCTAAGCAATGCTCCGGTTTTTTTTGCATTTAAAACTCGTAACTCTTCTTGATTAATTGTTTTGTTTTCTGCTTCCAAGTCTAGCATCTGCCCACCAACCATTCCTTGTGAGCCAATGGCTAAGGACATTATTTTAATGGCTTCCACCAATAAACTTGGGTTTTTATTGCATAAAGTCATAAAGTAAAAAGCATCACTAAGTAGTCCATCTCCGGCTAATATGGCTGTACCTTCATCATAGGCTTTATGGCAAGTTGGCTTTCCTCTGCGTAAGTCATCATTGTCCATGGCCGGTAAATCATCGTGGATTAATGAATAGGTGTGAATCATTTCAAAGGCTGCAGCCATTGGTAGAGCAAAAGTCCAATTATTTTGATTTGGTGAGCACAATTTAGCACAAGACAAACACAACATTGGACGAAGTCTTTTGCCACCTGCTAATAAGCTATAGCGCATAGCATCAGATAGGCGAGTTGGAATTTCACCATCTAGTAAGAGGGTAGATAAATAATCCTCAATGCTTTTTGCCCTATTTTTATTTATTTGTTTATGCAGGCTATCTTGAGCAAAGTCATAGCTTTTATCTAAAGTAAAAGCCTTTATAAGATTTTCATTATAATTTAGCATGGTTATAACCTAATCCTCATTATTGTCAGCTAAATTGTCAAGATAGTCCTTACTTGAAGGTAATTCCACAGAAAAATCTTCCCATTGTCCTTGGCTTAACACTTGTACTTCATGCTGTGCTTTTTCAAGTTCCTCACGGCATTTTTGCGTATGAATTAAACCCTCTTTATACAAAGCAATGCTTTGATCCAAAGGGATTTTACCTTGTTCTAGGTTTGAAACAATTTCTTTTAATCTGTCAAGACGCACTTCAAATGCTATTTCTTGTTCTTTCTTTTTACTCATAATTTTTCCTTTAATAAGTCAGAAATTATAAACTCAATAGCATAAAATGTATAGTTAAAATAAAGGATTTTTTTTATTTTACCAAGGACATAAAATCTACCGCAACACCTTGAATATAAAAGCTTAAGTGTAAATGTGGTCCGGTAACTCTTCCTGTTGCTCCCACTTTACCGACTTCTTGCCCTTTTTTCACTTCTTCACCAACTTTCACGCTGTAGGCGGATAAATGAGCATAAAAAGATAAAACACCTTGCCCATGATCAACAATTACACTTTTTCCGGCATAATAATGATCGTCAACTAAAACAACTGTTCCGTTTGCCACGCTGTGAATGGCAGTTCCGCTTGCACCTCTAAAGTCTACACCCATGTGAGGTGCTCTTGGAATATCATTGAAAGTTCTCCTTGCACCGTAGGGGCTGGTTACAATTCCCTTTACAGGGCGAAAAAGGGGTAGTTCCCATTTTTTTTCCAAGTCAATATGAGCCATAATAGGCGCTCTTATTTTTCTTTCCGCTGCAATTCTATCTAAAACTTCTTTGGGTGGAGTAACATACTTTGGTTCAACTTTTAGGGCTTGAGTTTGCCACTTTACAGGCAAAACTTTTATTTTTTCTTGTTTTTGCTCAATTTTTTTTTCCAGATTGCTTACGAAGGAAATATTTTTAAAATCTTCAGCATCAATAGGCATTCCAAGTAAGACTTGTGCTTGGAAATTATCTTGAGTTTTTTCTAAGGCCTCAAAAGGGATTTCCTTATTATTCCAAAGAATTTTTCCATTAAAATATTTATTATTTTCAATGGTTACAACAAAACCTGTTCCTTGGTTTACTTCTTTAGGAACGCTCCAAGTTATTTCTGCCAGTAATTGTTTTGGAAAAACCAAAAAAGAAAGTAAGAGCAAAAGATTTATTAAAAATTTCATAAATTAATCCATTAAAATTTTTATATTATTTTACTTAGCTGCCTTAACACGTCAATCTAATTTATATTCTTTCGGGGGAAAAAGGTTATTTCCCCCGAACC
>CAYJHF010000141.1:0-5846 GCA_964369905.1 uncultured Mailhella sp.
ATCGCACATTGCGTGCTTATTTCTTGCAAAACTTTTAGCCTTATTTTAATAAAAATATTTTTATTTATAAATAGTTATTACATTTTTCAGCATCGACTAATTTATTTTGTTTTATAATACCCTAGTTTGCTTGATGACGTATAAATGTCGGAATATCATATTCTTCAGTGTCATTACCAAAGGTAAAGGTTTGTGCACCCGGATCATGTCTTGAGCGCATATTTGGCAAAGTGTCATACTGTTCACTTTGATAAAAAGGCTTATTTTGTACTTGAACTTTATTGGATTGCACAATGGGCCTTTCTAATAGTTTTTCCTCTTCAAAAGCCTCAGCTTTTTGAGGTGCACTAAATGGAATTACATTGCTTATCAACTCAACACTTTTTTGAGGTTCTATGCCTGTTGCAATCACTGTAACTCTAATGTCATCAGTTTCTTCCTCAAGATCAACTATACCAATAAATACATCAGGAAGTTCATCACCAACTGTAGCTGCACTTTGCAAGAAATCACCAATTTCTGTATATTCGTCCATACTAACATTTGAGCCTGTAACATTTACAAGCAGAGCTTTAGCACCTGCAATGCTAATGTCTTCAAGTAAGGGACTATTAATTGCTTGTTTTGCTGCATCAATACCTCTTGTTTCACCACTGGCAATTCCTTCGCCCATTAATGCCGCACCTTGCTTACTCATTGCAGTTCCTATATCGGAAAAATCAAGATTGATAAAGCCGGGCTTTGTTATTATTTCCGTAACACCGCGAACTGCTGATAAAAGAACATCATTGGCCTTAAGCAACATTTCCTTAGCAGAAGCTTTCTTGGGAGCTATTGCCCTTAATCTGTCATTAGGAACAACGATTAAACAATCCACAAATTGCTTAATCTCTTCAATTCCTTGACTTGCCACGCTAATTCTTTTGCCTTCAATTGAAAAAGGCTTTGTAACAACACCAACGGTTAAAATATTTTTTTCCTTGGCTAACCTTGCAATAACTGGAGCAGCACCTGTTCCTGTTCCTCCACCCATTCCGGCGGTAACAAAAACCATATCTGTGTCTTGCAAATATTTTGCAATTTCCTGCATACTTTCTTCAGCTGCTTTTTGTCCAACTTCAGGTTTTGCACCTGCACCTAGCCCCTTGGTAAGTTGTGGCCCTAGTTGAATTTTGTGGGCAGCACTAGATTTATCAAGTGCCTGCGCATCTGTATTTGCACATATAAATTCAACATCTTCGAGTTTGTTATTAATCATGTGCTCTACAGCATTTCCACCTGCACCGCCAACCCCAAAAACTTTAATACTTGCAAGCTGTTTGTACTCATTTGGAACTGTGAAATCCATGTTGCCTCCTCATAAAATTATAATTTTCCCAACATAACCGTTTATAAAAACAAAAGCTTTATCACGTAAACAAAACCAAATAAATTAGCGTAGTTTACTTAACATCACTAAACCATTTTTTCATCTTTGAAATCACACGAGAAACGGATCCTGAATCACCACTATTACGCCTAATGATTGGATCGGGGTTTCTTTCATTTTCTAAGCCATAAAATAACAGTCCTACAGCAGTAGAAAACTTTGGACTGTTCACCATGTCAATAAAACCTGAACCTAAATTCTGCGGACCACCAACCCTTGTTGGCATTCCAAAAACCTGTTCGGCAAGCTCTGCCGCACCCTCAATAAGTGAAGTTCCACCTGTTAAAACAGTTCCTGCTCTAATTTTATCTTTTAGCCCTGATCTAACAATTTCCTGATCAATTCTAAAGAAAATTTCTTCCATGCGTGGTTCACACATGGCGGTTAACACTCTTCTGGTGGCGTGCCTTGCAGGTCTTCCACCAACACTTGGAACTTCTATTATCTCTTCGGGGTGAACAAGCTCACCTAAACAACAACCATGCTTTACCTTAATTTTTTCAGCTGCTGCTGTTGGAGTTCTAAGCCCAAATGCGATGTCATTGGTTAAATTCTGTCCTCCCAAAGGAACAGATGAGGTATATTTAATGGTATTGTTAACAAAAATCGCAATATCGCTTGTTCCGCCACCAATATCAATAATAGCAACCCCAATTTCACGTTCTTCATCTGTGGAGATAGCTTTAGATGATGCAAGTGCTTCAAGCACAATGTCTGTAACATCAAGATTGCTTTTTGCACAAGAACGCATAATATTCTGAGCAGAAGTTATGGTTCCCGTTACAATATGAACATTAGCCTCTAATCTAACACCGGACATTCCTATAGGATCAATAATCCCAGCCTGTCCATCAACCACATATTCTTGCGGCAAAACGTGCAACACTTCACGATCAAGAGGAAGAGCAATTGCTTTTGCGGCGTCCAAAACACGTTCCAAATCTTTTTGAGTTACTTCACCGCTTTTAATGGCAATGACACCATGGCTGTTGATGCCACTAATATGGCTTCCGGCAATACCTGCATACACCGAACCTATTTCACACCCAACCATTGCTTCTGCTTCTTCAATGGCCTGCCTTATGGATTGAACGGTTTGCTCAATATTAACAACTACTCCTTTGCGTAGGCCGGTGGAAGGACTGTGACCAACTCCGACGATGTTAATACTGCCATTGTCATTGACCTCACCAACCACTGCACAAATTTTTGTAGTTCCAATATCAAGTCCAACTAGAAGTTCGGATTTTGACATTAAAAACCTCCTCAAAACTCTTGAATAGATTTCACCATACTTTTTTTTAATTGTCTAGTAATTTTTTAGTGAAAATCTAGATTTTTACATGAAATTTTCTAGTTTTTTTCTATCGTAACTTGATTAAATGCTACAATAATATTTTTTATCTTATTGATTTCTTTTCTTTTTTTCAAATCATCTAACACCAATGTAAGGTTTTGTATACCTTGTTCAAAATTATGTATTGATACACTAATATTTAAATTTAATTCTTCTAAGTAAAATTCATAACCTGTTAATGGATTAATACTAAACCATGTTAAATCATTAATATCAAAAGGAAGATTTGCATTATTTAATTCATCAATAAATAAATTTATATTATTTATTGCAACTTGATCAATTTCTTTCATTTGAAATGTTGGTAATGTAAAATATTTTTCTTTAGTAACCGGTGCTATATAATTTAAATTTTTATCTAAATAGTATAATTTTTCATTTTGAACAACCCAGAATATTGGTTCTTTCTCTTGCACTATTATTGAAAATTTATTTGGTAAATTTCGACTTACTATAACATCATCAATCCAAGCATTTTTTAATAATTTTATTCTTATATCATTAATATCATAATCAAAAATATTACTTCCTTCTTCAAGATTAGTAATACTTATTATTTCCTCATTGCTTAAAATTTTATTATTCTTTAACTCTATACTACTTATTTTAAAATATTCTAAATTTGTTGTTAGTTCGTATATTTTTTTTATACCATAGCCAAATGTTATAAAAATAAATAGTGCCAATATTATACTTATACATGACTTTATAAAGATAGTATTATTAAATTTTATATTAAAATTTATATTTTTAAATATATTAGAAATAGATAATTTATTAATTTTATCAAATAAATTACTTTTATTTTCTATTACATTATTCTTATGTCTATATACATTTCTCCTTACATTCTTACTAGAGTTTAATATTATAGCCATAACTTCACCTCTTCTTCTAATATAATATCAAAAGATTTAAAAACTTTGTCTTTAGCTTCTTTGATCATTTCAATGGCATTTTGTGTAGTTCCATTATTAAAATTCTCTAGAAAATTTGCATGGATGGGTGAAAACCTAATTCCATTTTTCTCCATTCCTTTAAAACCCAGCAAATCCAAAATTTTTCCTGCTCCAAAACTTTTTATTTCTCCAGAAAACCCCATTTTTTCAAATTGTTCAGGCAATATTACGGGGTTTTTAAAAATACAACCTGCAGTATAAGCCTTTATGGGCTGGCTTAGTTTTTTCTTGGCAATATTTTCTTTAATTTTTTCTTGCACCAAGTCCCTATTAATAAATGGAAATACAAAGCTTGCACCGCAAATTAGATAATTTTCTAAAGCCTTCCCTTCATAATAAGGAGTAAATTTTCTATATTCATTTATAAATTCAGAGCGATTAAGAGTTAAAAAACCACATTCATCACTATAAATCCTGACTGTTTCCAAGACTTGATCAATTTCGCAGTCATAAGCGCCGGCATTCATGGCTATTGCCCCACAAATTTTACCCGGAATTCCGCCAAGTCCCTCTAGACCACTTGCCCCTGCATTGGCGCAAAGTTTTAACAATGCTGCCACAGGCATTCCGCCTCCAACCTCAATTCTAAGAGCTTTATCAGATTGTTCCTCTTGCAATACTTTCTTTACCAAGGGTGGGCATAGCTCATCATCATACCAAACAAAATACTCAGTAAACTTATCTTCATTTTCATAATGAATTTGCATTTGTGCCACAGCAAAATCAAGATTTTTACCTTTTGTCAAACTTTCGTCGGCAGCTAATATATTGCTTCCACCCCCGAGGATTTTAATTTCAAGGCTTTTATCTTTTTCAATTTTTCTAAGCTCTAAAATATCTTCCTCATTGCTTAGGCTATAAAAATAGGGAACAATTCCTCCCAGATGGAAAGTTGTTTTTTTTCTTAGTTCTATATTTTCAACTACATTGATCATATAATTTCCCAATTAAAATGGCTAAGCCCTTTTTTCCAAACTTTCAATTATGCTCACTCCAAGCTTAGTTATATTTCCTGCCCCTTGAGTAATCAGCACATCGCCGGATTGTAAGTCCTTGAGTAAAGCTTCTTCCAAATCTTCCATTTTCGCTATAAATTCTACGTCCACGTGTGAAACTTGTGAAATTCCAAGGGATAGACTTTGCCCATTAATGCCGGGTAATGGCTTTTCAGAGGCAGCATAAATTTCAGCCAAATATAATTTATCAACACCTTCAAAACATTGGCAAAAATCACTAAAAAGACTTTGAGTTCTTGAAAAACGGTGGGGCTGAAAGGCCATAACAATTCGATTTTCCGGAAATACTTGTCTTGCACATTTAATATTGGCAGAAATCTCAGTTGGGTGATGGCCATAATCATCTATTACTTCAATACCCTGACTAACTCCTCTTCTTTGAAAACGTCTGCTAACTCCTTGAAAATCTGCTAAACCTTTGAGGCAGTATTCTTTGTCAATTCCAACTTCCATGGCCACAGCAATGGCTGCCAAGGCATTTAATATATTGTGTTTGCCAGGGTGATTTAAAAGAACTTCTCCCCAAAATTCTTCTTTTATTTCACCAAGGTTATTAATGATTTTCTTATAAAGATTAAACTTACTACTTTCCTTACAATCTATAATTTCTGCACGCAAATTATTGTGCTCTTCAAAACCATAAGTTAGAACAGGGCGCTTAATCATTGGTAAAATTCTCTTGCAACCTACATCATCACCACACACGATATTCAGTCCATAAAATGGCACTTTATTCATAAATGTTACAAAAGCATGATCTATGGCCTCTTGGTTTCCATAAAAATCAGCATGGTCAAAATCTACATTTGTAATTACATTTATTATGGGAAAAAGGCATAAAAATGAACCATCAGACTCGTCAGCTTCTGCAATCAAATATTTTCCTTGGCCAAGCCTGGCATTGGCACTATAGGCATTTAACAAACCACCTATAATCACAGTTGGGTCTTGCCCTGCTGCGTCAAAAATAGAGGCAGTAAGTGAGGTGGTTGTGGTTTTTCCATGTGTTCCTGCAATGGCAATGCCTGTTCTAAGGCGCATAAGCTCAGCTAACATTTCAGCACGGCCGATTATTGGAATATTTT
>CAYJHF010000142.1:0-5694 GCA_964369905.1 uncultured Mailhella sp.
AAGCCAGTGTGCCTTTCTGAAAAACACAAAAATTGTGTTTTTCAGCGTGAACTAAGATATAGTTTTTAGGCTCGGTAAATTTCTTCGCCGTCCACATAGGTTGCTACAATTTTAATATCCTTTATTTTTTCAGGTTTTACTTCTAGTGGATTTTGCGCAAGTATAACCATATCCGCCAATTTACCTTTTTCCAAAGAGCCAACCTTATCTTCCATAAAATACATTCTGGCTGCGTTAATTGTTACTCCTCTCAAAGCTTCCATAACAGCAATTCTTTGATCTGGACCAAGTAGATAATTACTTGAAGTTAAACGATTAACAGCAGAATAAACGTCCATTAGCGGATCAATTGGAGTTACGGGTGTATCATTGTGCAAGACAATGGGAATATCATTATTTAAAGCCGCTTTGCAGGGGCTGATGTGAGCCGCCATTTCCGGCCCTGAAACAAAGTTTCTGTGCACATCTCCCCAAAAGTAAGTATGCGTCACAAAATAGCTGGGGATTAAACCAAGCTCAGCCATACGAGGCACTTGATCGGGGCGGTTAAATTGACAGTGGTTCAGAATATGACGATGATCATTTCTCTTATTACCATGAATTGCTTCACCATAAACATTAATCATATCTTCGATGGCTTGATCACCATTGGTATGGGTTGCAATTTGCCAGCCATTATTATGTAAGTCCTTAATTCTTTGCATACGAACTTCAGGATTTCTAAAATAAGAAATACCACGGTAATCCTTACCCTTACCTGTCATTTGCTTATAATACGGTTTTGAGAAGTGGGCAGTATAGCCTTGGGGGCTACCGTCAGCAAATAATTTTGCCGCACCCAAAATTACTTTACCATTTTTATCAAGAGCAGCACCTGAGCGTTTATCTTTATAGGTGGAAATGATTTTATCATCACGATGAGCAAGCGGCCATACAGTAACTCTAATTTTTAAACTGCCATTGTGGGAAGCTTCAATTAAATCAGCATCAAGCGTTGGGCTACCTCCATTATTAGCCACTGTTATACCTTTTGAAGCATAGCTATTGGAGTCATAGGCAATACAATCAGCTTGATTTACTGTGATAGCAGGCATTTCAGGCGTGAGTAATAATGTATAGGCCACCCCCTCAATTAAACCTGTTAGCTTGCCGTCTTTTACTTGAATAACTCCATTTGGTGGTTTTGTATCCGCAGTGATGCCGGCAATTTTTAATGCCAAGCTATTGGCAACATGTGCATGACCTGAAACGTGCCTAATAATAATAGGGTGCTTAGTAGAAACCTCATCAAGCTCTTCCCTTGTGGGATTTCTTTGCTCTTTCATACCCAAATCATTATATAATACACCGAAAATAATGGAACCTTCAGGAGTTTCTTTCGCTTTTTGTGCCAAAAGTTTTTGTAAATCTTCAATGCTTGTAACCGTGCCAAGAGGAGGTACATTTAAGTTTACATAGTATAAATCATAAGAGGCGGCGGCAGGGAAATGCCCATGGCCGTCAATCATGCCGGGCAAGAGAGTTTGCCCTTTTAAATCATACTCATTTCTATTCTCACCGGCCAACTGTAACATATCTTCTTTTTTGCCTGTGGCAACAATTTTACCACTTTCAACAAGCAAAGCTTCAACAATATCATTGCTTGAATTCATGGTTAAAATAGGCCCACCAAAATAAACGGTGGGTTTTTTGCGCCCACTTGAGAATGCCACTTTAGGCATCGTACAGCTAAGAGCAGTAACCGCAGTCAAAGCTTTTAAAAAATCACGACGTTTCATAAGGCTAAAAATCCTCATAATATATTTGAAAGGTTTAATTTAAAAAATTAACTAAAATCCTAAACAGCCTATGTTTTTATAGTTAAATTTTGACTTTAAAAATCTACTCCCAGAATAAAATCAAAAAATGTTTGTAATTACATTGAAAACTCGTATTTGTTTTAAACATAATAAAACTTCTTGCAATCTACCATATTAAATTTATCTGTAAAGAATGCCGGCTTTGATAAGTAATTGTCTACTATACTCGTCAGCAGGCATATAACCTTCATTCTCAATAAGCTTTCTAGTGTAAATTTTATTATATAAAAAAGCCAGAATAATCCCCACTAAACCACATGTCATTGCTTGTAAAAGTAACATTACCAGAACCATAATCCAATCGCCTCTGAACATGGGCACTAAAAAACCAAAAAATAGTGTTGTCCAACTAAAACCGATAAAACCCGTCTTGAAAAGAGGTCCTTTTACTAAATTAACTTTAGTAGCCATGCTGAGCTCCTTATACAAGTATTACATTCTATCATAATCCATTATGTTTTTTGAGTCAAATTAAACCTCAAAACCCATGAACTCCTTTGCTATTTTGATTTGTCGGAAGACTGGCATAACGAATTTAACTTATTTTATACTCAGTACTTTTCTTTACAAAAATAGAATTTTAGTTTATGCTTATATTTATCAAGAAACCTCTGCACAATTTATTGTGTAAGATTTCATGGAGGATTTGTAAGGCAAATTTGAACAAAAATAGGTAGAATTATATTTTACCATTATTGGATTGATTTATTTGCCTTTTAATTCTGTACAAAAAATCTCATTTTTTCTTTAATATTAATTTTTTATAAGAAACTTTCCTATAAAAATAATTATATAGAGCTATCTATTAAGAAAATAGAAAGGATAATTTATGAAAAAAATAGTTTTGCTTATTGCCTTGTTTATGGCAAGCCCCGCTTTTGCTAATGAATACACATTTACTATGGAAGAGGCCGTGTTAAGGGCTCTTGAAGCAAATCCACAAAAAAGTGTTGCTAAAAATCAAGTGGAAGCATCAAAATCAGCTCTCTATGCGGCTAGAAGTGCTTTTGGCCCAAGCCTTGATGCCGGCTATGCCATAACACACGACCCTGTTTCCGATAAAGTTAAGAATTTTGTTGATGAAACGACTTACGCTGTTTCATTAACTCTTAGCCAACCACTTTTTACAGGATTTAATCTATTAAATACCGCTCAAAAAGCCAAGCTTGAGGTTGAACGCCAAAAATTACAACTCAGTAAAACAGAAATAAATATTGCAACCAATGTACAAGCGACATTTTTACAGTATTTAATGGCTGTTGAAAGTGTAGCCAGCTCTTTACAATCCCTAGAAAGAGCTAAAGTTCAATTACAAACAGCCACTTCAGGATATGAAATTGGACTTCGTCCAAAAATTGATGTTTTACAAGCTCAATATGATATGACAGCTACAGAAGCCACTTTAATTGAAAATGAAAACAATCGTGAGAGTTTTAGAGCTCAACTAAACTCCTTGTTAAATATTCCTGTTGAGTCAAATACCAATTATGTTGGTACATTAAATGTCATTCCTTATCAAATTGAATTTAATACTGCTGTGAAAAAAGCTTTTGAACAATTGCCTGACGTGCAAATGGCACAAATCAGCCTTGAACAAGTGGAAAAAGACTTAAATATCACCAAGGGTGCTTTTTTACCTATGGTTTATGCCAATCTTGAATACATAGCAGCAGGCAGTGATTGGGACGCAAGCGGTGAATTGCGTTCAAGAAGAAGTTTAACTTTCCCGCAAGATGAACTAAACCCTAGAGAAAATACAACATTTGGCCTAACTGCAAGCATGAATTTATTCAAATCAGGGCAAAAATATTTCCAAGTCAAGCAAGCAAAATCCATTGTAGAATCCTTGGTTTCAGAGGTAGAGCTAACTTTTAACACAGCAGCCCTCAATGTGAAAACTTCACTAATTGAACTGCAAGACGCTTCCAGAACAGTGGAAGTGGCAGAAAGAGCATTGGATAGTGCAAGCCAATCTTATGAAGATGCAAAAATAAGGTATGAATCCCAACTTGGTACAAACCTTGAAATGCTTACAGCCCAATCCGATTTGGCAGATGCTGAACTATCCTTTATTTCCTCAAAAGCCAATTATTTAATTGCCTTATCTTCCCTTTATGCTTCCCTTGGTGAAGTTCACCCAAGTTTAGATGAAGAAGATATATTTATGCTTTCCAAATAGTTTTTTACAAAATTATTCCATAGGCTGAGAACACAAGTTTTCAGCTTATGCTATTTATAAGGTATTTTAAGGTTAATATATGGATTTTTCACACTCTTTTCACGATGCAGATATTTGCAAAGCCCTACTTGATAAATTAGAAATCAAATTGGATCAATATGGCAAAAGTATTACTTTTATGGAAGTATGCGGAACTCACACCGTTTCTATTTTTCAAAGTGGCCTACGTTCTCTTTTACCTAAGAAAATAGTCCATGTGTCAGGGCCTGGCTGTCCTGTTTGCGTAACCCATGATTCGGAAGTGGCCACATTTTTAGATTTAGCCGAAAAAGAAAATATTATTTTGGCAACCTTTGGTGATTTAATGCGAGTTCCTGCTCCTGATGGACGAAGTTTAAAGTCTGCCAAAGCACAAGGGGCCAATGTGCAAATAGTGTATTCTCCTCTAGATGCTGTTAATTTAGCTAAGAATAATCCAAACTCAGAAATTGTCTTTCTTGGAGTCGGCTTTGAAACAACAGCCCCTGCCGTGGCCGGTAGTATTTTGGCTGCCAAAAAAAATAAATTGCAAAATTTTTCGGTTTTTTCCTGCCATAAGCTTGTACCTCCTGCCCTAAAAGCCCTTTTAGCACAAAATAGCGAACAAAAAAGCTCCATTGATGCTTTTTTATTGCCCGGCCATGTGGCATTAATTTTGGGCATAGAACCATTTGAATTCATAAGTAGGGATTATCACTGCCCTGCTATTGTGGCAGGCTTTGAACCGGCGGATATAATTCACGCTCTTTATCAAATTGTGGAACAAAAAGTCAGCTCAAACTATTTTGTGGGCAATGCTTATACAAGAGCAGTTTCAGCCGAAGGTAATCCCACTGCCATAAGTATAATTAATCAAGTATTTCAAATAAGTGATGCAAATTGGCGTGGTCTTGGAAATATTCCACAGAGTGGTTTAATTATCCATGAAAATTTTATGGAATTTGATGCTCTAAAAAAGCATCAAGTAGAAATTGTGCAAACAAAACCCTTAGCCGGCTGTAAATGTGGTGAAGTCCTTTCCGGAAAAATAAATCCCAATGATTGCCCTCTATTTGGCAAGGTTTGCACTCCCCAAAACCCCACAGGGCCTTGTATGGTTTCAACTGAAGGAAGCTGTGCTGCTTGGTATAATTATCAAGGACTTGATTTGGATTAAATAAACTATGCACAATTTATTGTGAATGCTTTCATGGAGAACTTAACAAAGCTCTTATTAACTAGTCGATGCTGAAACACATGATAACTATGTATAAATAAAAAGTTTTTTATTAAAATAAGTCTAAAATTTTTGCAAAAAATAAGCACGGAACGTGCAATTTACTTGCAAAAGTTTGGTGTAAAAAAAGAATTTTCAGCAGAGGCTAATCAAAGCTGTAAGCAAAGGCGTCAGCTTTGCGTGCCGTAAAGTGAGCCACAATTTACTTGTGGCATCCACGACGTGGCACTTGGAGGCAACGTGCCTTTGTAGAAAAAGTCAAAAATTGACTTTTTCAGCGTGAACTAACTAAAACTTTTAAAAAATGCTTTTTTTCTAACAAAAGAGAATTATATGAAACTATTATTGGATGCAGGCAGTGGCGGAAGAGCTTCGGCTAGATTAATAAGCGAACTTTTTTT
>CAYJHF010000143.1:0-2217 GCA_964369905.1 uncultured Mailhella sp.
TCAAAGGTCCATGTTCTGTTCCCTTCTCAGTAGCGAGTATTTCACAAGGAGTTTTGCTCTCACAGATTTTAATAATGTAGTTTATGGCCTCTTCCATGCTTGGAGCTTCATAAATTGTTGCCCCCACCACACAAGCCTTTGCACAAAAAAGTTCCACTAACTTTTTGTCAATTTTTCCCATAAAAATTACTCCTTAAATACTATAAATAGTCAAATGGGCTGTAGTAAAAGATGGAATTAATTGGTTTTCAGGAAAGGGGTTTCCATCGTAGAAATTCACACTTTATATAAAAAATTTCTAAACTGCTCAAAATCTTTAACGTATACGCATTTAGTCTTGGTGTTAATTTCTGAATTAAGTTTTGTGGCTGAAAACACAGCATAGTCACTTTGCAAATCTAGGTCTAATTTTTTTGCATTTTCAGAGCCTTTTCCACTTGAAATCAAGGCAGACAAGGCAAAATTAGCATTTACACCAAATAAAACATCTTCTTTCTTATCGCCAATCATGGCGCATTCTTCAGGTTTTAACTTATATTTTTCATGCAGTAAGTTCCACATTTGCAAATTAGGCTTACGACAAGCACAATTTTCATGGGGTTCATGGGGACAAAAGGCAGTTTCAACTATTTCAATGCCAAAAGTTTTTAATTGCCTGTAAAGCTCTTTTTGGCAAGCGAAAAAATCTTCTTCCTTAAAATAACCTCTGCCAATTCCGGATTGATTTGTGACAATAAAAATATTCATCCCACTACTTTGCAAAGCTTGTAAACTTGTGACTACTTTTGGCAATAGCACAATTTGTGTAGGGTCGGATAGGTAATGTTTATCTTCAATTAATGTTCCATCTCTATCAACAAAAACATTTTTAATTTTGCACATAATTTTCTCTATTCTAAATCAGAACAAATACCGGGATTAAAATAACCAAACTCAAGATGGGGACAAGATTTTTTCAAACGTTTTTTAAAGTTTTGCAAACCAACACAAGGTCCAAAATCAAGTCCTTTGAGTAAGTCTAAATACATTTCCGGATCTATATTGAGGTTTCTTAGTTGAATAAAATTAATATGGTAAGAATTTACAAGTTTAATTAATGCACTAAGTTCTTCTTCACAATCGCTAATGCCAGGAAAATATAATAAATTTAAAGAAATAAATAAACCTCTAGCCCTTGCTTCCTCCATGGATTTGCAAACATCGGCAAAAGTATAGTTTACAGGCCTATAATAGGGTTGGTAAACCTCAGCCCTTGCACTATTTAAACTTATACGCAAGGAATTTAGTCCTGCATCAGCTAATTTGGCAATTACATTGGGTAAGGAAGCATTGGAGTTCAAATTAACAGTTCCCTTACCACCCTTTTGGCGAAAAAGCTTTATGGATTCAATTAATAAATCACCTTGGGTTAAAGGCTCACCCTCACAGCCTTGGCCAAAGGAAAAAATCGGTTCAGGCTCTTGTTCTGCATGGTAAAGCATTACTTCAACAATTTCAGATGCCGTGGGTGTGAAATTCATTCTGTCTTGGGGGGCTTGGCAAATTCCGGAATTCTTGTCTTGATGTGAAATACAGCCAATACAGCGAGCATTGCAAGTATTGGAAGTTGGCAGGGGAGCTTCATAACGGCCTAAGGCCAAGTTCTTAGCGGCAGGACAAGAATAACGCAAAACACAATTGTGCATCAAGTGTTGCATTAAACGGTTTTTTGGAAATTTTTGAATTAGTTTTTTGGCGGCTTTATCAATTTTATGTTGAGAAATATTTGTAAATACTTGCCTAACATCTTCATCAACCTTTTTGGCACAAACATAGAATTTATCGCCAATCATTCCAACTGCAGCATAAGCAAATAAGGGCAAGATTGGTGCATTTTCAGCTGTTACATAAACAGGGTGGCCGGTTAAAGTGTGTGCCGGTGCAACAAAGGCTGCCACAGCTAGTTCTTCAAACTGCACAAGCTCACCGCTATCTTTGTCCATGCCCACAGCATGGCGACTTGGCAATAAAAAAATTTCACTTTCGGGAGGTAAGGGCATTAAATCTTCAGGGCGTGGTAAAACCCATTCCTCACCATGTCTTGCAAGCATCAAAAAATTTTCATCGGCTACTATTTCGCCGTTTGGCATAGCCTGTAATAAAACCGGACGATCTTTCATAATTTTATTTTTTTATTTAATATTTTTTTTGGGGGGAAACAATGTTTTTAAAAAAGAG
>CAYJHF010000143.1:2227-5605 GCA_964369905.1 uncultured Mailhella sp.
CCCCAAACCCCTTTCCAAAAAACTTTTAATCAAGCTTAGCAAAAATCAAAAAATTTACTTTATATAAAACTTTTGGGCTTTTACCTGTTTAGCATTTCTTTAACCAACCGCATTCATAATTATATTCAAAAAGGAAGTCAACACTCCCTTCTTTTGTATCATAAATGGCAGGTAAAACAACAATTTTTCCCTTGTCCAAAAACATTTCCACCACAGGATTTAAACTGATTTCATTGCAGGCATACAAAACATTGAAACGTTCTGCTTCTTCAACGCTCTTAGCGCCCACAACTCTATTGTAAACAGATTTGGCTATTCTGGCTAATTTACTGGTGTATTTTTTTCCATTCATTGAAGCCTCAATTGCTCCGCACATGGTGTGGCCAAGCACAATGATTACATTTATATCAAAGGTTGCTATGGCAAATTCAATACTGCCTAGCTCCACATCACTTAGAGCCAAGCCGGCAGTACGCACAATAAAAAAATCACCAATATCAGCATCAAAAATGTATTCAGGACTCACCCTTGAGTCGGAACAGGTTAAAATAATAGCATAAGGGTTTTGCCCCTTTGATGATTCATGCCTTTTTCTGGCATGCCTCATATTGTTCACATATTTTTTATTACCATCTTCCAATTTTTCTATAAGTGCTTTATTCATTGATTATATTATCACCTTATAATTATTACTGTTTTGAAAAAAAATATTTCTCCGTATAATCACACAAAATATGCCCGCAGGCTATGTGCATTTCTTGAATATAATTTGTTGTTTTTGCAGGAACATTGAGGCAAATATCGGCAAGTTCAAGAAGTTTTCCACCTCCTTGTCCGGTGAAAGCAATGCAGTGTATATTTAGCTTTTTAGCCTCGTAAAAAGCATTTATCACATTTTGGGAATTGCCTGAAGTGGATAGACCTAGCAATATATCACCCTCTTGCCCAAGGCCTTGCACTTGTCTGGCAAAAATTTGATCATAACCATAATCATTGCCAATGGCAGTTATGATAGATGTATCAGTGTTAAGGCAAAGTCCGGCCAGTCCTTTTCGATCAACTTTATAACGTCCTACCAATTCTGCCGCCAAGTGTTGTGCATCGGAAGCCGAACCACCATTGCCACAAAACATGATTTTATGGCCATTCTCAAGACAGTTTACCCACATTTTTCCAATATTTTCCATAATGGGAGCTATTTTTTTTAAGTCTTGAAAGTTTTCTATAATTATATCTATTTCATTTATTATATTCATCTATAATTAAATTCCATGGCATTTTTTATATTTTAAACCGCTTCCGCAAGGACAAGGATCATTACGCCCAACCTTGACTAAGGAAGTTTGGTCATTGGGATTTGTGTTTGCACCAATTTCTGTGGTATTTGTTACATCTTTATGTTGTAAGTTCATACTTGAACTTTCTTCTTTGTCAAGTTCATTATTTTCAGTTGGTTGTGCATGGCTAAGCTCTTGTTCCTCTTGCTCTTTTCTTTGGATTTTTACCCTGCTAATGGAGCGTAACGCACCTTCTTTAATGGTAAAGAGCATTTCTTGGAACATATTAAAGCCTTCTTTTTTATATTCCAGTTTTGGATCTCTTTGCCCATAGCCCCTAAGGCCAATACCTTCACGCAAGTGATCCATATTACGCAAATGCTCTTTCCAAGAGCGGTCAAGCTCTTCCAAAAGGAAATAACGTAAAACGTCTTCATATAATTCAGGAGCACTTTGCTCAAGTTCATATAGGATTTGCTCAAAAAGAGGAATAACTTCTTCTTGCTTTGGAATTTGGCTTGGATTTTCAATTAAATTAGGTAAAACTCGCCCAAGACTGAACACCTCTAAAAGTTTTGAACCCACAGCTTGTCTGTTTTCTTCTATGTCACTTTCTTTATCATTAAGTATATCATAAATATTTTCTACAGCATCATGGGCAAACTCCATGACCACCGGAGCTAAATTGCTTTGGAAAATTAAATCTTTTCGCAAGTCATAAATAACTGTTCTTTGTTGGTTCATCACGTTGTCATAATCCAGCAAAGTTTTTCTGATTTCAAAGTTGTGAGCTTCAACTCTTTTTTGAGCATTTTCAATGGCCTTTGAAACCATGCGGTTTTCAATGGGCTCTCCATCGTCCATGCCAAGTTTTTGCATCAAATTTGAAATTCGCTCCGAACCGAATATACGCATCAAATTATCTTCTAAAGATAAATAAAAGCGTGAAGAACCTGGATCACCTTGACGGCCGGAACGTCCCCTAAGCTGATTATCAATACGCCTGCTCTCATGGCGTTCCGTTCCCAAAATATGCAGTCCGCCAACCTCTTTCACTCCCTCACCAAGCACAATGTCTGTTCCACGTCCTGCCATGTTAGTTGCAATGGTTACATGACCCTTTTGCCCTGCCTCAGCAACAATTTCCGCTTCTTTGGCGTGTTGCTTGGCATTTAGCACATTGTGGGGAATGTTTTCTTTCTTCAAAAGCTTGGATAAATATTCAGAAGTTTCAATGGAAATTGTGCCCACTAAAACCGGTTGACCTTTTTCATGCAAGGCTTTTATTTCTTTAGCAATCGCATCATATTTTTCCCTTTGGGTGCGATAAATTAAGTCCGGTGAGTCTATTCTAACCATGGGTTGGTTAGTGGGAATGGAAATGGTTTCAAGGCCATAAATTTCCATAAACTCCACAGCTTCTGTTTGGGCTGTTCCTGTCATTCCTGATAGAACATTATACATTCTAAAGTAATTTTGGAATGTTATACTGGCCAAAGTTTGATTTTCAGACTCAATCTTGACTTTTTCTTTAGCCTCCAAAGCTTGATGTAAACCATCACCATAGCGACGACCAGGCATTAAACGGCCTGTAAATTCATCAACAATAACCACCTTGCCCTCATCATTAACAATGTAGTCCACATCTCTAAAATAACAATTGTGCGCCCTCAAGGCTTGTAAAGTGTGGTGTTGAAAAGTAATGCTTGCAGGATCAAATAAGTTGTCAATTTTAAGAATTTCTTCGCACTTAGCTACACCTTCTTCCGTTAGCAAGACAGTTCTTGATTTTTCATCTACTGTAAAATGTTCTTCCTTAATTAAGGTTTTTACAATGTCATTGAGCTGGCGGTAAAGCCCTGTGGAGTCTGAGCTGGCTCCTGAAATGATTAATGGAGTACGGGCTTCGTCAATTAGAATGGAGTCCACTTCGTCCACAATGGCGAAATTGTGTCCTCTTTGGTACATTTCCTTGGCATAAAATTTCATATTATCACGCAAATAATCAAAGCCAAATTCATTATTTGTTCCATAAGTTATGTCGCATAGATAGGCATTACGACGCTCCTCATCGCTTACTCCATGGACAATTACTCCGCAG
>CAYJHF010000144.1:0-5587 GCA_964369905.1 uncultured Mailhella sp.
TTACTCTTTTTTTAAAAAGAGATTTACTAAAAGACATATGGGCAAATATCCACGGTAAATTAGAAACACTTGCCCATTTGTATAAAAATCCTTGTGCATCACAAAATGTTTCAAGCATAGAATTTAATAATGCAGGGTCAAATATAATTCCGGTTTCTTTATGTAATATATAAACAATTCTATCAAATTCCTCCTTCAGTAAATGCAGAAGGGTATTTGGAATACCCTCTAAACTGTTTCTTCTGCCTTCAGGGTTTGGCGTTTGATGATTCGCTAAAGGACAACTATCGTAAGCGTCTTGATTATACCTTGCAATTCCAGGAATAGCTTGAATGCAATGTTTTCCATAAGGCGTATCTGTATTTTTTAATTTCTTATACAGTCCTAAAATTTGAATGGGATTATCACAACGAGGGCATACTGCGTACTGTACGTTTTCATTGACATAATATGGTTTTTGCATTTGTGTATCTTCTTCAAAATTAGATGTGTTAATACGCTTTACGGCACAATTACCGGTTTTAATTTTATAAATATCCACAAAACCTCCTAAATAATTATGGTGACAAATTTAAATCATATAACCTGCAAATACTTATCCACCAGTCTTCAGGCAATGGAGGTACATATCCATTTTTTTCTGCTAATTTAAGGCAATCTAACACAGTAAATAAACCTAGCGAAAATTCATGGTAGTTATCCTTCATACCAAAAAGTAATGGGTCAATGCAATGGTCACAATTATTATATGAGATTAAATTATTAATATCAAACTTAGCTTGATTCTCAATACTTTTTTCTTCTTTATTCATAAATTATTCCTTATTGTTACATTCATTTTTGATTATTGTAAAATCATAATTTACAGCAGTGGTTCACTATTCAGACCATTGGTAACTATGGTAACAATTTTCTCTATTGCTTCCTTGTCACCTTTTCGAGCTTTTTTGGCTATAGGAATTACTTGTTCAAGTTGGTTTGCATTAAAATCGCAAGCCGTAAATCTTATTCCTTCAATGACAAAGGTAGGTGTATAACTCAAAATTCCCTCAGAGTATTTATTGTCATTTTCAACAATAGGAGTTGCATAGTCAACTAGGGTTTCAAACTGCTCTATGGGCAAGACTATGGAATCAAGAGCATTTAACAAAGCTCTTTGATAGGGTTTTGAAATACCACCTTCCGGGTATGTTTCATGCCAGAAATTATTGGCCGCACTTGCATTTACTTTAAGTAAGGCTTCATAGCTTAAGGCTTTTGGCATGGAATTACTGCCAATGGAGGGTGTGTGTCTGATTACAACACAAACATCTTTATTAGCTTGTTGAAATTGTACTATATCAACAACTTTGCAGTACATACACTCAAAATCCACCCAGTAATCAACCTTGAATTTACCCTCCGGACTTGTTCCGTCAAGGCAAATTCTGTCATTCCCGGACATCTGAATGGGACTGATTAAATCTTGCTGAACCTCATTTCTGGCCTTGGCCATATTATCGGCATAGGCTGAAGGTGAAACTGTAAAAATCATAATTGCCACTATGCTCATAATTAAAATTTTGTTCATATTAAACTCCTTTACATTGAATTAATTGTGGAACTCTAAGTTGAGCACCTTTGAGGTTTGGATTGGCAAAGAATGTTTCCCCGGCTACAACATCACCATTGAATATAAAGTGAGCTTCCCCTTGAATTTGTTCTTGCAAATCACGCAAGTCAATTCTGTCTTCTTTATCAATGGTGGTTTGCAAACTATCTCGATACGAGGCAAGCTCTTCTTGTTTTTCAATGGAAAAACCGGAAGTTCTCACCACAGTGCTTTGTCCTGCCAGTTCTTTGGCCAGTTTGAAAGTTGAGTCAGCATCTTGCAATTTCATAAAGATTTTTATTGTGGTGTTGGCAACCATTTGTTGAGCACCTTTTTTATCAGCTTCAAGAATACCTGCATAATCCTGACTGGCCACAATGGCAGAAATACCAAGCCCACGGCCTTGAGTCAGCACAATTTCAAAGCCCGGTGTAACAATGGCTGCATATTCGTCAACTATAGTTAAAAAAGAACCTATGCCTATGGATTGAGTTGGCAATGACTCCAAAACATCTTTGGCGTCACCCTCAATAATAGAGCCAAGGCCAACGGCACAAGCCGTTTTGATAGATGAAAGACTGATTTTACCAAGACTTGATAATTCTTGTGGTGATTTTTCAAGAGCCGGCAATAAAACAACCAAAATTCTTTGTTGCATAATCACATCAGAAAAATCCACTTCACCGTCATCAGCTCCGTAAATATGGGAATAAGTATCGGTTAATGAGGATAAAGCCTTAGTGAAATAGGACTGAGCATAGCCAAACTGTTCAAAAAAAGCGTCCGGTTGTTCACTGATAGCTTTTCCTTTAGTCCAGTTAGAGCCACTTAATCCAGCTTCTAAAGATAGTTTTGCCGATTCCGATAAATTTTCATTTGTGGCTAGTTTCACGCAGTTTTGAGCCTGCAACATTTCACGAATTTTAGCCGTAGAAATTTTCATCAAACCCTTATCACGCAAATCCACAATGGCATACATAATACCTGCCAAAAGAGCCTGTGCTTTATCACTAAAAACACTATTTCCACCCTCACTTGCCGGCATAAGCGAAACAAGAAGTTGAGTCAAAGCTTCAGCAGAACCAACAGTAAACGGATTGGTGGTGTTTGAAATTCTGCTTGGAGTTTTTCCTTTGGCCTTTCCTGATGTTCCATAGTTGATAACTCTAAAATCATCATCACGCCCCATAAAGCGTGCCATTTGCCAAATTTGCACCCCAAGTTTTGGGCTGGCCTTGGGATCAATATAAAATAATCCGGAGCCGGAGGCCAGAGGATTGAAAGACATTGAAACAAGAGTTTCTGTTTTACCGGAACCGGTTGTTCCAAAAATCATGGCATGGGTTAAAATATCTTCCTTTTTAAGCCATAATTCTTCCTTTGTTAAGGAATTACCTACAAAGAAAGAGCCATTGGGCTTGGCATAACCTCTTCGCCCGGGCTTTGGATCACTTCTGTCCACACCCGGAGTTCCAAGTGGCATTCTAAAGGGCAATCGTTCATATTTTTCTGTAATCATGCGTAATAAAAATATTAATATTCCAATACTCAGTCCAAAAACTGAAAATGCAGGAAAGATAAAGATTATGGGAATATTTGCAAAAATTAGGAAGACGTGCAAGGAACTGTCGGATAAGCCGTCCTTTATTCTTTCGGGCAGTGTTCTTGTATCACGCAATAATTTTTTTCTGCTGTAGGCTTGATTATCACCTACACTTCTTAAAGTTCTTTTACTCATCAAAATCATCTCCTTCAGACACACTCTCCTCTTCTTCTGCTTCTAAGAGCCAGCCTTGCCCTGCTAAAACCTTGTGCATATATTCATAGCCATTTTCTACCTTGAACTCTGTGAGGGTTTTATTTTCATTTTCTTCATCTTGGAAGTGAAGCCAAGGAGCAAGTCCTTCAGCCCAAGCTGTTTGTCCTCCGCACTGGTGGAGCGTATACCACAAAGGCCTGTCTATGGGACGTAAGAACAAAAACTGAGATGAAGCAAGAATACCTTTCTTTCTGGCAAAATAAAGCAAAGCCATCAAATATGGCAGTTCATAGCTAAGATGTCTTGCTATAAACTTTGACTTTATATCAGCATATTTTGCATAAGTTTCCTGCACAAACTTTATAAATTCTTTATCACTGAAACATTTACAAGTTGGTTTATCATCTTCAATATAACTGAGGGAGCAAGTATTGAACATTTTTATTGCAGTTTCTTTATCATCATTGCCATAAGCCAAAAAAGCTGAAACAAATACTTGTCTTTCTATAGGTAGTTCTTCAAAAGCTCTTGTCTTATTTGATAATTGTTCCAAAAAAACCGTATTGCATTTTTCTTTTTGCAAAACCATATTGCCATAAGCAGGTAAATCCATATCGGGAAGACCGTTTTTAAATGTGTCTTGCCAAGTTATTTCTTTCTCATCAGGATAAGTTACGAGCTTGTTTTCAACACAAAATTGCACAGGCGTTCTGGCTATTTTCCAATGCCCCTCATCAAAGCTTTTTGTTGATTGTAAATAATCTCCTTTGCCCACAACCGGAGCAATGCAAGGATAAAATTCTTGATTGTGTTCGGACAATGATTTCATGCTGAACTGCCTGTATAAATTATTTTTTTTCTTCAAAAAGATTGCCACAATGCCCATTATCAATAAAAGCAACATAAAGGGATAGCGAGCCAATGCACCGCTATATCTAAGTACAGTTTTTACTTCTTGCCAGGACATATCGGCAGGATTAAAAGCTAAAATTGTTTGATAATTTTCAATGGCTTTTTCTGAAAAATGCGTAAAAAATCCAAGCTGAAATAAAGAAATTTCTAAAATAATTGCATTAAACAGCTCTCTGTTTGTGGCGTAGAGCATTGGCAAAATCAGGAAAAATACTAAGAATATGCCTACTCCAAACACCAAAATAGGATTGTCAGTTGCTCTATTGTTATATTCCACTAAACATACTCCTTTAATCGTTTACATAGTCCAATAAATCAGCAACGGCATTGCTTTTACTTTGCAAATAGACTATGTTTTCATATACTTTATTGATATATTTATTTTTTTGAGTTTGTGTCTTTGAATGATATTTACCTATGGCATTCCAAATATCATTATTTTTAAAATGCTTGGACAATAACCAAGCGGCCACATTGGCATTAACCTTTGCATTTGTAAGCACCATGTTTCCGTCAATGCCAATTTCGGATAATTCGTTTAAATGAATGGTATTTATTTGAAAAACACCTAAATCCCATGTTAGATTTTTATTTTGAACTGCCTGTCCGTTCTTGCCTTTTTCCGTGGCTAAAATGCCAATCAATGCCCACAAAGGCACTTCATGTCTATGTGCTATCAGCTCAAGACTTTGAATGTCTAACTTGGCACTCTTATCAAGCTGAACGCTTGGTCTGGCAAAGGCCGTTTCTGCCAAAATCATTAAAGAAATAAATAAGGTCAGCAATTTCATTTTAAATCACCAAGCAAATCATTTACCAAATCATCAGGGTTCATAACTACTTTAAATACAGGGTCTTCAGTTATCTCATCTTTTATGTCAGTAATTTTATCCTTGGCTTGGTTTATTGCATCTTGCAGATAGGAGTCTGCCGTATCACATAGTTTATCAAGGAGGCCGTCCACATCAGGAAGACTTATGCCCATTGAAAAAATATCTCCAAGTCCTTCAACTCCGGATAAACAATTTGAAAATGCTCTGGAGTCACTTGGGTCGCCGACAGCCGTATCATAAATATCAATAACTTTATCAATATACTCTTGTTTTGTTTTATCTATGGACGACTCTTCAGGACAACCGGTGGCCGCAAAACTTGTTGACGCTGTGCAAGCTATAATTGCCAATGTAATAAAAATTTTATTAATCATTTCATACTCCTTCGGTTAAAATATTCATTGCCTAAATTCCCAGGGAGGTGTTGGCTCCAAAGCCCAAATTCCAACTTTTTCAAGCCTTGCACTACTTTCAATGTCAGCCCAATAGTTG
>CAYJHF010000145.1:0-4955 GCA_964369905.1 uncultured Mailhella sp.
ACAGCATTTTTTAGCCAATCATACCATGCCTCAAGGCCTAGGTTCTTGCGACAAGAAATTTCAAATATTTCCAAGTCTGCATTTAAAGCCCTACCATGTTTTTTTGCATTTTCTACTGAAAAGTCAACGTGTTCAAGTAAATCTATCTTATTTATTAGCATAACTTGTGCCAATTGAAAAAGTCTGGGATATTTTTCCGGTTTATCATCTCCTTCACTGGCGCTTAAAAGAGCAATTTTAGCGTCTTCTCCGCAATCAAACTCTACAGGACAAACCAAATTACCCACATTTTCAATAAATAAAATATCAAGCGTATTTAAATCAAAGCTTTTTAAAGCCTCTTCAACCATATTGCTATTTAGGTGGCAACCACCGTCAGTATTGATTTGCACTGCCTTTGCACCGGTTGCGGCAACTCTTTTTGCATCATTATCTGTTTGCAAATCACCTTCAATCACAGCCATAGTGAAATCATTTTTCAGATCGGTTAAAGTTCTCTCAAGCAATGAGGTTTTGCCTGAGCCCGGCGAGCTAATCAAATTTAAAACTAAAATATTGTGCTGATTAAAAAGTTCACGTAAATTATTGGCTATTTTGTCGTTAGCTTCCAATACATTTTTTACAACAGGTATTTCCATTACAACCTCTTATATTATTTATATAAATTTAATTCGTTTGCATTATTCTTTGTTCTGCCTAAACAGCAGCAAAATCATTCTGCTTCTAAGCGATCTAGAAAAATTCCTTCACCGCTTACCACTTTATAACTTGTTTGTTCATGGCAAGAGGGGCAAGGATTATGAAAATAGTCTTTACCACTGGGGCTAAAATTGTGTTTGCAACTAAGACATTCTAAAACAAGCTTTTCTTCCACAAGATTTAGCTTTGCTCCCTCAAAGCTTGTTCCCTTAGTTAAAGCTTCAAAGGCAAATTCCATGGAGTCTACAACCACATTGGAAAGCACACCATAACGAACACTTATTGAGGTTAATTTAGTGGCTCCATGCTTTTTTAGTTCAGCTGAACATATTTCCATTATATTTGTCATTAATGATAATTCGTGCATGGAAGTAAACTAGCTAAATTTGCATGAAAAGTCTAATATTTTTTATCATTTTTTAGTAAAAATAAAACCTCCGTGTATGTCAAAGACGGAGGTTTTATGGGGATATTTTGGATAATTATTACATTTTAACTAATTCTTCTAAAGTCTTATCACCTTGCTCTAGGGTTATTTTATGCTCAAAGTTTGTAGGCAATTCTTCAAGTTCAAGCACATAAACCGGATCGTTAAACTTGAAATCAAAAGCAAGTTTACCGGGTTTTTTAATCATAGCCACCATAGCATTTAATAATTCAGCTATGGCATCATCTGTTTTTGCATCACCACTTTCTATATGTTCAAGAAAATCATTACTGGTTTCCTCAACAAATTTGATAACTGCTTCCACGGGAAGCCCAAAACTATCCGCAACTAAGGTAGTTACAAATGGAATCAGTCCTTCATCTGTGTATTCTTGATTATAGTGTGTAATTCCTTGGCAAGCCAGACCATTTTGAGTCATAAAAACTACATCCCAAATATTTTCACAAGAATAAATGCTTTCGGTTTTTATAAGAGCATCAAAAAAGGAAGTTAGCTCACTGTCAACTTCAAAAATTCTGATTTTTTCGTTCGGATTAATAATATTTTTAGATTTATAGCTTAAAACAAGCTGTTCAGGCAAATTACCTGAAAATAATGCTTCTAAACTTGGGTCAGCTTTTGTGAAATATTCTGAGCTGATTTCTAAATTATCAAGATTGCTTAGCATAGTAAAATTATCTTTATTATCAAAACTAAAATGTAAACTATCTATGGTTATTTCTTTATCTTCAATTTTGTCTATGCTTGCATCTTTTACCAATATTCCAATATTTTTTAAAGTGATATTTGAAAAGATGCTTTTTTCAAAAGGTAGTTCCATTTTATTTTGTAATTTATCAAAAATTTCTTCAAAAATATCCTTAGTGCTTTGCTTTGGAAGTAAATCAAAAACAAGTTCAGCATTTAGTGCTTCAACTAAGGTGTTCTGCACAGTAATTTCAGCTTTTTCATCTACTATTTTTATATTTTCATATTCAAAAGAAACATTATCCATGCTTGTGTGAGGTTTTAAATAGAGCCTGTCAAAGCTTGTTTGCAGGGCGCTGTCATCTGGTGTGGCTTTATATTCAACAAGGCCACCAAGATATTCAATGCCACTATGTGGAATAGCAAAGAAAACATTTGCAAAATCAAAATGTTCTGAGTTTATGATTTTTTTTAAGTTTGCTTCATTAATTACAAGATCAGAACCGTTTAGATTATTAGCTATAATTTTGGTATAGATTCCATTATTAACAATGGCTTCACCTGAAAAATTTTCAGCCTTAACTTCATTAATAATTATTTCTTGTCCATCTGCCGAGCTATTTTCAAATCCGGCTAAGACAATCAGCTTAGCATTTGCCTTAAAGTTCACATTATCAATTTTTTTCTCATATTTTACATTCTCTAAAATAATTTTCTGATTTACCGTGTCAAACTCAACAGATTCAGATATAATACCATATTCTTCTATTTGAGCCTTTAGCTGATCAAGCATTTTAGCCTCTTGCTGACTGTAAAAAAGATAAGTAAGACCAACAAAGGCTGTTAATACAACAGCAACAATAAGTTTTCTCATTTTATACTCCAATTAGATTTAATTTCTATATTCTTGACAAAATTTTACATGGCTATACATAACTTGTCAAATATGGCTTTTCTACTGATTAGGCGCAGATTTAACTAATTCAAATGCTCTGATTAAATCATTAAAGGTATATAAATCTCTTATAATTATAGGTGAAGATGCCCCTTCACCTTTTGGGAAAATAGCCACTAAGGGTATGCTCACACTGTCTAAAGAGTGTAAAAGCCTTTGCTTTACTTCATCATATTGGGTAAGATCAACATATATAGCTTTAAAATCATAATCTTCCACGAGCTCTTTCATATTTTCTGTTGCAAAAACTGTTTTCTCAAGAACTTTGCAAGTGGGACACCAATCTGCACTAAATTGCAATAAAATTGTTTCGCGCCCAAGTGAGCTATTAAATTCTGCCAAATCAAAATTATTCCAAAAAACTATCTCTTCATCATTGCTTACAAAAAGATTTAGGGGTGAAACAAAAATAATCAAGCAAAGTATAGACAAAAGAATTTTCTTTAGGCCTGTTGCATGAAAAGAACCCCACTTGCCCCAAATAAAGAGGCTAAGTGCGGTGCAAAGCAATAAAATAAGAGAAAATGTATGCCAATTTATGGGTAGAATGGAAAACAAATAAATACTTGTACCCATTAAGAAAAATCCCAAAGCTTTTTCTAAATAATTTGTCCAATTTCCGGCAGTTGGAATAAATTTTGTAAGGTTAGGGTAGAGAGAAAAAATTAAATAAGGCAGAGCCATTCCTAGTCCCATTGAAAGAAAAATAGTCAATAATATTGGTAAGCTCTGGGTTAAGCTATAACCAAGAACAGCCCCAAGTAGTGGTCCACTGCAAGGGGTTGCTAGTAATGTGGCAAAAAGTCCGGTAATAAATGCAGATGTTTTTTTGTTCTCTAAGCTTTTCTTGGGATTGTTAATCATTGAAGAATTAATATTTATGATGGGTAGGTGAAAAACACCAAATAATGACAAAGCCATGGCAAAAATAAAAACCATAATTCCAAGAACAATGCCCGGACTTTGGAAAATCTGCCCCCAGCTAAAACCAAGCAAGCCAAGCAAAAGGCCTAAAACTAAGAACCAAAGCATTATGCCAAGGGCAAAGAAAAAACTATATTCTTTAACATTTTGAATTTGCTTGATTTTATCTTGTTCGGATTTGAATAAAAAATTTATTTTCAAAGCAATAACAGGTAAAACACAGGGCATGAAATTTAAAATAAAACCGGCAATAAGACCAAATAATAAGGCTTTCCAGAGCGAACTCACTTCAAGAGCATTATTTAATGCCCTTGGTTCAAAGGAAAAATCTTGTAAAGTAGAACTATTACCAGCATTTAAACTTAAATTACTCAAGTCATAGGCAGAAAAATCTTCCAAATTATTATTTTGACTGATTGCACTTGCTGAATTATCAGCAATTTTTAGAGGTAAGCTGTTTACTTTAGACGCAGTTTTAAAAGAATGTATTGCAACAGGCTGAAGCAACTTGGAATTATCAGCAGAATTAAACCTTGATAAAAAATCATTGCTCCAAGCAATATTATTTAGTAATTCAAGATTATGAGGGATTTTAAATGGAACTTTTAAGGTTGTTGGTGCACAGCTTACACTTGAACAAGCCAAAAATGAAAATTCAAGCTCACCATTAAATTGCTCAATCTCAGGTGGTAATAAAATAAAAATATTTTGCTTATCATCATAAACCCTTACTTTAACCCTAGGATTTAATGGATCAGCCTTAAAAACCCCCGCATCATAAAGAGCCTGAACACTTTGACTTGTTAAATCAGCTTCAGAATATAGTTTTAAAGCAGTGGGATAAACATCTTTTTGGCTTGGAGCATAAGTATATAAATCTGCATTAAATTCTAATTGTAAATTCAATACTAAATAATTTTGATAAGTTGCAAAACTAATTTGGGGATTAAATTTATTATCACTAGCTCTTACATTGCTAAAAACAAAAAAACTGCAACAAAGTAGAATAATAAAAAATAAAATAGTGCTTTGTAAAAAATTAAATCGTCTAATTATGTGTAATACCAATATATTATTCCTCTGTAATTTTTATTTTAATTGTCAATTTAAACCCAAAACAACTGAAGAAAAAAACTTGACCTTTCTAAAATATAAGAATAATACTTGTCTTGTAAAAAGCAAGTGGATCATTAGCTCAATTGGTAGAGCAGCTGACTCTTAATCAGTTGGTTCGGTGTTCAA
>CAYJHF010000145.1:4965-5446 GCA_964369905.1 uncultured Mailhella sp.
AACGCTAACAAAGTCAATTTTTGATTTTTTGCCACATTTGTTTTACGGTTGTTCTAAGCGAACTTAGAAAATTTTTATTAGGATTTGCTTTTTTATAAAACTTATCAAATATTACCATTTGAAGCTCTTTTTCCTCTTGGCTTGGCACTGGTGTTTTGTAGCCGCTCTCATAATAATCAGCCCAAAATTCTTCGATATTTTCATATTTAGCTAAGTCCATAGCTTTTGAAATTCCAATAATTCTATTTTGATGTAGCTCAAAAATTTCTTCTTTTGTTTTGTTTTTCATTTTTTTTCCACTGGTCTTGGCATAAATTACTTATTTGTTGATTTTATTTCACTGAGATTCGCTATTTTGTCAAAATTCTCCATATATCTTTTTTCTTCTTCCGGGCTAAGTTTGGGTCTTGCATATCCATTTGCAGAATAGTCTAAAAGGAATAAAGAGTAATGTTCATAACCACCATTTTTAGCGGCTTGA
>CAYJHF010000146.1:0-5354 GCA_964369905.1 uncultured Mailhella sp.
GTACAAAACAAGAAGGAACAACAGAAGTTCTTCAAGGAAATATCGCTTTTGCAGCTGGTTGCGTTCGCGGAGGTATCCACGCGGCTGATGGTTATCCTGGCACTCCAAGCACGGAAGTAATCGACAAAGGCCTATCGCAAGTTCAAGATTTAATTACTGTTGGATGGTCCGTCAACGAAGCTATTGCCCTTGGTGTTGGTGTCGGCCACAACTTCGCAGGCTCTGATTGCGTAATCACCATGAAAATACCTGGACTTTTTCAAGCGGCTGATATGTTTACCTCTTATTCACAATTCACAGCTAAGCGTGGCGGACTTCTCCTCTTTATTGCCAGTGACTTTACTCCAAGCTCAACTCAGCACGTTATCGATCCGCCCTATCTTTATAAATCTTCCTTTGTACCAGTCTTTGAGCCAAGAAATCATCAAGAAATGCTTGAAGCACCTAGTATTGCAGTAGAAATTGCCAGACAATTCAACACACTCACCGTTATTCACGCACACGGTCTTTTGTGCCACAGTGAAGGTCTTGTTCGCCTAAACCCTATCCAAAAAAGAGATAGAGTTGAAATCGAAACATTACGCGGACTTATGACTTTACCAAATGCAGCTAAAGCAAATTATGATAAAGTTATACTCGAAAGAATACCCGCATTACAAGAATATGTGGAAAATTCTCCATTAAATAAACACATTAAAGGTAAGGGCAAAAAAGGTGTTATCACCTATAGTGCGCCTTCCATGCTTGTTGAAGATTATCGTGCAAATTTCGAGCAAGACCTTGATATTCTTGAACTTGCTTTCACTAACCCTCTTCCAATGAAGAAAATTAAAGAATTTTGCGATAGTATTGATGGCGATGTTTATATTGTTGAAGACGGTTTCCACTATCTTGAAGACGAATGCCGTGCGCATGGTATCAAAGTTATTTCAAAGCCTTATGACAAGCCAAACACAGAATGGAATCCTGAAGGTGTACACGCATTTTTAGCTGGCACAACAATCGAACCAAAAACTCCTTCACTTTCTTTGCTGCGTCCACCAATGATTTGCGCTGGTTGCCCTTATAGAGCGACAGCCGAAGTAATTTCACGCTTGAAAAAGAAGAAAGACATTCACACAGTCTTTGGTGATATTGGCTGTAATACTTTATTATTTTTCTTAAATGCTGTTGATACAGGCCTAGGCATGGGGGCAAGTGAATCCATTCGCACAGGTTTTGTGCTTTCTAAACCGGAAGAAGCAAGCCGTTGTTTTAGCTTACTTGGCGATGGCACAGAATGTCATACAGGCCTTGATGCCACAAGGAATGCTATTTTCCGCAAAGCTCCCGGTGTGAAAATTATTCTCGATAATCAATGGGTTGCCATGACAGGTGGTCAGCCTTCTCCTGCCTCTCCAAACAATCTGGCAGGGCAGTCCACCAGCTTTAATCTTGAAGCGGTTTTAAAGGCAGAAGGTGCAGAAGTTTTAAAGGTAAACGCTTATAATTATAAAGAAGTTCAAGCAACTTTAAAACTGGCCTTAAAGAAAGCTGAGGAAAATGAATTTGTTGTTGTGCTTGTTTGTGGAACTTGTGTGCGCAAAGTTCCTGCTGCTTCGTGGGCTTATAAACCACAGGTTGACAAGGATAAATG
Source organism: uncultured Mailhella sp. (assembly GCA_964369905.1). Classification (GTDB taxonomy): domain Bacteria; phylum Desulfobacterota; class Desulfovibrionia; order Desulfovibrionales; family Desulfovibrionaceae; genus Taurinivorans. Next base: position 1,637 of record CAYJHF010000146.1, read on the forward strand.
CAAAAGGTGTGGAATGTGTGGTATTTGCTCAGGTATTGAAATGAGCGAGGATAAAACACCACGCTGGAATAATTTGTGCAATGGCTGTGTATTGCAAAATCCTGTTTGTATGCAAATGTGTCCTGCTGACGCAATTTCCATCAACACAAATGCTCAAGAAAAAAGTGCCACAAGCACTGCTCCATCTTTACCAAATGCACCTGATAATCTTGAAATAAAAGCTCTAAGTTCAAAACCTAAAAGGCTTAGCTTAGCAATTCGGGGTATTGGCGGACAAGGCAATTTATTCTTTGGTAAGGCCTTGGCTCAAATGGCCTTTATTGCAGGTTATGCCAATGAAAACATAGTTAAAGGCGAAACCCATGGAATGGCGCAAATGGGTGGGCCGGTTATTTCCACCTTTGGTTGTGGTGATGTTTATAGCCCTGTTATAGCCCCTGAAAAGGCCATGTGCTTAATTGTAATGGAGCAAAGTGAAATATTTAGAGATAATTTCCTTGGCTTACTTAAGCCCGGCGGAACAATTATAATTTCTAAAACAAAAGTTGCACCCCAAGGCATAAAAGCACCATATCCCAGTGATGAAGAAATTAATGAAGCCTTAGCACCTTACAATGTGATTATGGTTGATGTGTTAGATATAGCCCTATCACTTGGTGATAAAACAGGAAAGTGTGCAAATGTGGTTATGCTTGGCGTGCTAAGCAAGCTTGATCCATTTAATCAAATTCCCAAAGAAGTTTGGTTACAAGCAATTAAAAATCTAAGCAATAAGCCTGCTATTTGGAATTTAAACTATGCAGCTTTTGAAGCCGGTTATAATTTATAGTAATCGGTGCTGAAAAATATGATAATTTATTGTTAACAAAAGGAAAAATTATAAAAATTATAAAAAAATGATTTTTTCAACGTGAACAAAAGTAGTTCTTTGACTTGTTAAATTAAAAGTTTTTCAAGGAAAGGCAGAGAGTTCTAGAGGGGGAAAACCTAGCCTTTTCAAGGGTTTGGTTTTCCCTTTTTCAAAAATTACCCAAGGGGAATATTATGCTATTACCAATAGATTATGGGAAGATTACAGAGCTTTTTCAAAGTGCCCACGAAGAAGGGCGTTCATGTTTATTTGAATATGAGGTATATGAGCTTTTGAAAATTATTGGTTCAGAAACGCCTCCTAAATCCATACTTCTCCCTAAGAATGTGAAACCAAGTCCCGAGGAACTTATGGCTTTGCCGGGGGAAAAAGTTGTTTTAAAAATTGTTTCACCTTCCATTATGCACAAAACAGAAGTTGGTGGAGTTAGAATAGTTGAAAAAAATCCGGAAAAAATTCTTTCAGCTCTGCGTCGTATGCACACAGAAGTTCCTGAAAAATTTAAAGATTTAATTGAAAGAGATCAAAGTCATGCTCCATTATGTTATGAAAATTTAACAGGTGAAGAGCTTAGTGAAGCCATTAAGAGCGATATTAAGGGAATTTTAGAAGTACAATTTATGCCACCTGATTCTTCAGCCTTTGGTAATGAGCTTATAGTTGGACTTAGACATACGGCTGAATTTGGCATGGTAATTTCAGCCGGCCTTGGTGGCACAGATGCAGAGCTTTATGCCGAACGCTTTAGAAAGGGACAGGCAATTGTGGTTGCCCCAACTCAAACTTTGGACGGCAAGGCTTTTTTTGAACTTTTTAAAAATACAATCTCATATAGAAAAATGGCCGGCCTAACCCGTGGGCAAGAGCGCATTGTAACCGATGAACAGCTTATAGAGTGTTTCCAAGTAACCATACAAATAGGCAATTATTTTTCTTCTCTAAACCGTGAATCTGAGTATATTATTGATGAACTTGAAATAAATCCTTACGCTTTTACAGATTTTTTAATGGTTCCCCTAGATGGTTTGTGCAAATTTTCAAAGCAAAAGCCTCTTACTCCAAAAAGACCGCTACAACAAATCGATAAATTATTGCACCCAAAAAGCATTGGGATTGTGGGTGTTTCTTCAACTCGCAGAAACTTTGGCAGAATAATTTTGGAAAATATAGTCAAAGCAGGTTATGCTAAAGAAAATATTTTTATTATTAAGCAAGGTGATGATGAAAGCGGTATAAAATGCGTACCACACATTAAAGATCTTGAACAAGCCCTTGATTTATTTATTGTAGGCATTGATGCAAGCCATGTTCCGTCCTTGGTTGATGATGTAATCAGGTACAAAAAAGCCAATAGTGTGCTCTTAGTTCCCGGAGGACTTGGGGAAACTGAAGAAAGCAAGTCCATGGCTGAAAGTATGATAGAAAAAATACAAAAAGCCCACCTTGAAGAAGAGTCCCCTGTATTTTTAGGGGCTAATTGTATGGGGGTTATTTCTCGCCATGGCAATTATGATACTTGGTTTATTCCTGCTGAGAAAATGCTTTCTGTTGAACCTTATAGAAATGTCAAGCCACGCTCCTTGGCCTTGGTTAGCCAAAGTGGGGCTTTTTTACTCAATAGATTTAACCAAGTTCCGGAAATGAACCCCGCTTATTTAATTTCCATGGGTAATCAAAGTGATCTTACCCTTGGTGATATGATGCAGTATTTTGAAAATTCAGATAAGGTAAACACCATTGCCGTCTACGCTGAAGGTTTTAAGGATTTAGACGGACTTTATTTTGCCAAGGCTGTCAAAAGAGCAGTGGAGGCAGGTAAAAGTGTGGTATTTTATAAGGCCGGAAGAACTCCGGAAGGAAAGGACGCAACAAGCGGACATACTGCTTCCATGGCCGGTGATTATATGGTTTGTGAGTCAGCCATAAGTCAAGCCGGTGGAATTGTTGCCAGAAATTTTACAGAGTTTCAAGATTTAATTTTATTGGCTGAATCATTGGCAAGTCGTGAAGTTTGTGGCAAACGCATTGCTGCCATAAGCTCTGCCGGTTTTGAAGCAGTTGGTATGGCAGATTCCATTCAGTCAGATGAGTACAATATTACTCTTGGAAAGTTTTCCGATGAAACGAGGGCCAAGATGCAGGCCATACTTGATGAAAAAAATCTCTCAAAATTAGTTCACATTGCCAATCCCTTTGATATTAATCCTTCTTCTAACGACGAAGTCCATGCCCAAATGGCAGAATTGGCACTCAATGACCCAAATATTGATGTGGTAGTGCTTAGCATTGTGCCACACGCTCCCACAACCCTAACGGCAGACCCAGCTCATTCCTCTGAGTTTGACTTTACAAAAGAAGGTTCAATTTATTACAGAGTTATTGAGCTTTATAAAAGAACAAAAAAACCATTGGTGATTGTGGTTGATGGAGCTAGTCAATTTGATTCATTTAGAAGAGCCATAAAAGACGCAGGAATTCCTCTCTTTACTCTGTGCGACAGGGCAATTCAAGTATTGGCTATGTATTTGGAACAAGTGGTGAAAGATTAATGTTTTGAACCCTCTGCATAATTTAGTCCACGCTGAAAAACACAATTTTTGTGTTTTTCAGAAAGGCACACTGGCTTCGAGTTCCACTCCGTGGACGCCTGAAGTGAATTCAGGCTAACTCTGTGCCGTGCAAAACTTTTGTTTGCACAAAAGTTTTGGTTAGCCGATGCTTCAAAATCTTTTTTTAATTCAAAATCTGCAAGAAAATTGCTTGTTCCAAACTTATTTCTTGCAGATTTTTTTGTGTTATTTGGTAAAAATATTCTTTGCTAACAGATAGTTATTATTATTTTCAGCA
>CAYJHF010000147.1:0-5323 GCA_964369905.1 uncultured Mailhella sp.
CCGATGCGAAGAGCACGAGGCATTGTGTTGATACAGTGCATACAACGTACACATTCTTTTGTATCAACACTTAGTTTTGAACCGTCCCAATTCATGGCATGAGTTGGGCAACGATCCACAACTTCAGCTTGAATGTCAAATTTACCCCAATCACGTCCGGAGTGAGCACCGGCGTTTGGTTTGAAATTGCCGGCTACATACTCTTTAACAGCACTTTGATCAATTTTGATGTCATCTTTCCAAGTTCCGATAACAGAGAAGTCAGAACGAGCAATAGATGCTACGCAACCATTTGGACAACCGTCAAATTTGAATTTAAATTTGTATGGGAAAGCAGGACGGTGTAATTCGTCTTGATAGTCCATAGTTAGTTGATAACAAAGTTGCTGGGTGTTATAACAAGCATATTCACAACGAGATTGCCCAAGGCAAGACTCAGGAGTACGAAGGTTAGAACCTGAACCACCAAGGTCAGTTGGGTATTTGTCGTGGTGGGTTATTTCCCAGAAAATTTCTTCAAGTTGTGGGGTTTGTGTTCCAAGAAGAACAATATCACCTGTTGCGCCGTGCATATTTGTTATACCAGAACCACGAAGATCCCAAACATCACAAAGCATTGTCAAAAATTCAGTATTGTAATACTTACCGGCTGGTTGGTTTACGCGCACTGTATGAAAGTGTGCTACACCAGGGAACATTTCGGGTTGGTCACAGTAACGTCCAATAACGCCGCCGCCATAACCAAATACACCGACGATCCCGCCGTGTTTCCAGTGAGTTTCACCGTCTGTATAAGAGAGCTCGAGAACACCGAGTAGGTCCTCGGGAGAATCCACAGGAATTTGATAATCAATACCTTTAGGATTTGCTGCACGTTCAGCTGCTGCCTGCTTTATATCAGAAACAAAGCTAGGCCATGGGCCTGATTCGAGCTGATCCAACAGGGGGGTTGCATGTTTCGCCATTGCCATACCTCCAGAAGGGTTAATAAATATGTTATAATTTATAACATAATGATAAACATAATTTGTTTACGCCTAATAGTGAATAACTATTTTCCATTTTAAAAAAACTGAAAAAATCAGCAAAGATATTTTTATAAAATACTAAAATAAAAATATCCTATTATTATGAGTGATTAGAAGTTAGAAGCATACTTTTAAACGCTTTTTTTGAATAAATCACCCACTGAACAAACGAATTATAGTATTTTTTTTATATAAACACAATATATTTTGCATTATTTTTTACTTAAAAATATAACTTTTTTTTAATATAACGATTTTTCAAATGGTTATAGTTAAAATTTTTAAATTTTTGAAATTAATTGTCAATTTTTTTTAGATAAGCAAATTGACTTATTTTTTTAGAATTTTTTTGTTCAAAACTAATATATTCTTCTTGGGTAAAAATAATTTTGTTAAGCCCAAATATTTTATCCCATTCACCCTTTAAATAATTTTTATCGCCAAACAAAAAACCCTGAAAATTTTTTGGTAAATATAAATAGTAATTTTGCAAATCAATTTGCTTAGCATAATGATAAATACCATATAATAAAGCTCTGGCCTTAATTAGTCCACCCAATCCCTGATGCCTGACTCCGGCTAATACTGCCCCCTCAAAACCGTCTTCCGGTGCTAAAGAAAGACGAATAACAGAAACATCTTTCTGCCAAGCCATAAACAAGGCATAGCCAAGGGCATTAACACAAGTGTTTATATCCCAAATTCCTAATAAATTATTTTTCCAAAGTTTGGCAAAAGCTGTGTTTTCCAAAACCAAAAAAGGATAATAACGCAAAGAAACAGGTTGAAAACCTAAAGCAATTTCCACATCTTGCAAAAATGTTTGCGCGCTTTGCACCTGAAATTTTGACTTTATTTTTTGCTCAGTTTGGATAATTTCACCAGAAACATTATTATATGATAAGTCAAGGCTTGGAAAAATATTTTCTTCACTTCTAAATGATGGACTTCCGGGCATAAGCTGTATGCCTAGCAATAAACCACTATCATTAACATACGCACAAGCTTCCTTTGCTAAGTCAGCATGATAGCCTCGCCCAAGAGCCTTTAATCCCAAATTATCAAAAGTTTGTATACCAAGCTCCAACAAGTCTATGCCATTTTCCTTTAAAATATAAAGCAAATTCAAATCACTTTTCTTAAAAGAATTATTTGTAAAACCAAGACAATCCGGCCTAGTGGAACAGCGGCCATAAACTTCAATACCAAGTTTGAATAGTTTATTTTTAATCTCTCCAAATTCCTTTAAACAAAGCTCCAAATCTACACTTGGCAAAGCAGTAAATGTTCCACCATAAAAAGCAATTTCTAAACTCTTTATGCTTTCATCATTTCTGTTATCACAGAAATATTCAATTTCTGTTCTTAATAAAGCAAGGCTTTTTGTTATACTTTGATTTTTTGCCCCACTTTGCACGTCCTGAGCACAATATAAACACTTAAAAGGACAGCCAGCAAAAGGAATAAATACAGGAATAATTTTACCCCTAGAAAACCTTGTTCCCACCGGAAATTTTAAAATATTTTTTGACATAGCAGTTTCTTGCTTGAAAAAGCACTTAACCAAGAAAATTAGTCTATGGACAAGTGGCCTATTTAATGTTAAACGGAGTTTGTTAACTATTTTATTTATAACTTATAAGCAAGGAAATTTTATGTCAGATCAAAATTGTATATTCTGTCAAATTGTGGAGAGGCAAATCCCTAGCGCTAAAGTTTATGAAGATGAACACTTTTTGGCCTTTCTCGACATTGCACCATTTGCTAAGGGGCACACCCTAATTATCCCCAAGGAACACGTTGCAAATATTTTAGAATTTAACCCAAGTAAGGCGGAAGGGCTTTTTAAAGTAATTCAAAAATTAGCTCCGGCCATTATGCAGGCCACTAAAACCACCGGCTTTAACCTAATTCAAAATAATTTTGCCTCCGCGGGGCAAACAGTTTTTCACGTTCATTGGCACATTATTCCGCGATTTGAGAATGATAATATATTGCCATGGGCACAAAATTCCTATGAAAATACTGAAATCATGGCTGAGATGGCAAAAAATATTCTAAAGCATTTATAAAATTAGAAAATTTTCACACCTGCAACACATTGATTTTATTATTAAAAATCTTAACTTATTAATTTTGTTTGAATTATTTTATTTTTTTTACTAAAAATGCACTCTAAACACTTGTCAAACTCAACTTTTCTGTGTATTTATATAATTACCACATGGAGGATTACATGAATAAAGCACTAACAAAAGCAGACATTGTAGAGGCCATTTACGCCCAAACCGAGCGTAACCGAGCAGATGTTAAAAATATTGTGGAAAATTTGCTCACCTTGATGAAACAATCTATTAAAAAAGATCATGCTCTTCTCATCAGCGGCTTTGGAAAGTTTGAAGCTTATGATAAAAAGGCGCGTAAAGGACGTAACCCACAAACAAATGCGTCCATCACTCTTCCACCTCGTAAAGTTGTGGTTTTCCGCCTATCTCGTAAGTTTAGATCTGAGCTAAATAACGAAGATGAATAGTGAGGATTGTTTGTAAAATTTTAAAAAAGCGAGATATTTTCTCGCTTTTTTTATTGAAACCGATTTATTATGCCAAAACGTAAAGTTTTTAACCCTGAAAGACATTTAAAACCAGAAAAAGGACGATGTTATGGAAGGTTCAAGAGCACAAACTTTTAATATTAATAATGAAGAGCTTAGAAAATTACAAGCTAAAGGTCTTGAAAAAAGTAAGGGCCAAGTTCATATTGATTATTTTGGTCATTCCTGTTTTAGAATTACCAGTCCCAATGAATTTAAATTTTTATGCGACCCTTGCCCAATGCATGATGCTTGGGGTTGGTGGTTTCCCACCACATTTCCCGAAGTAAAGGTTGATATAGCTTTGTCAACCCATGCTCACTTCGATCACGATGCTTTGCATTTGCCAAAAGCCAGAATTACCATAGAAAGATTGATTGGAGAATATGCACTTTCTGATCTAAAAATCATAGGACTTGGAGATAAGCACTTAAGTCAAAGCAAAGGTAAAACCCGCTGGACTGACATTCAATATGATATTGGCGAAAATTTTTCACCCCCAAACAATAATTTGCATATGGATAATTGTATTTTAGTTGTTGAATGTGGTGGGCTTAGAATTGTGCACTGGGGCGACAATCGCGTACAACCCGATGCTTTTGTGGATAACTACCTAAAAAACCATGAAATTGACGTACTCTTCTTGCCCGTTGATGAAAGTAGGCATATATTACACTACGAGGAAGCAGATAATATAATGAAAGCATATTCCCCCGCCTTAACCATTCCCATGCACTACTATGTAAAGGGCGCAAATACAGTGCTAAGCACTCTGCAACCGGCTGAAGAATGGGTGCGTAGCCATGGTGATGTGCTGGATATACAATCCCACAGGCTAAGTCTAGCAGAAAATCAGTTTGTAAGAAATGGCTCAAAAGTAGCCTATTTTGGTAATTTTTTCACCAAGGAATAGGCTGGCCTTTTTTATTTCTAGGATATTTTTATATATACTTGAGAAAGAGCAAGGTTTTTTATAAAAAAATGTTTAATCCCAAACCTTTGCCCTTTCCAAAAAATTTAATTTGAAGTGGCTGACACAGAAAAATTGTCAAAAGTGAATTATATTATTACACGCTGAAAAAGTCATTTTTTGACTTTTTCAGCATCGCCTAAATCATTAAGAATTCTCTTTTTGCACTGAAACAACATAGAGCTAGGCTTTTCTATCATCAAGAGACATGGCGGGTTTTATATCTATGATTTGAGTGTTATTGATGCAGTCAAGTCCCTTTACAAAAATAACATTGCCCTCAACTCTTTCAATCTTTACAACTCCCATACCAATGGGATTTGGTCTGTGCGGTGTTCTAATGGCAAAAGTTCCCCATAAATTCCCTGAAGTATCATTTCTTGATTTTCCTATTTTTACTTTGCGTTCAGCTTGATCCAACCAATACAAAATAACAATATACTCTCTGTGCTCAAGATTGTGTAAGCCGTCCAAATACTCTTCCTTAATAATTAGTTCAAACATGGGGCCATCACTGGAAATATTATTGGGGCAATCGTCCATGGTGGCATAAGGGCTTTTAATATGCCCTATGAATTTTAGTGTATTATCCATCATTCCTCCTTATATAAAAGTTCTGCATAGTTAGTCGATGCTGAAAAATATAATAACTATCTATAGATAAGAAGTTTTTTATTAAAATTTTGGTGCAAAAAAAGAATTTTCAGCAGAGGCTAAACAAAGCTGTAAGCT
>CAYJHF010000148.1:0-5292 GCA_964369905.1 uncultured Mailhella sp.
CTGAAAGCAATCTCAAAAAGGATATTTTAACACAATTTAAAACAGATGTTTTAAACCCTCCCCTGCTCAAAGAATTACTTGAAAAATATAACAAAAATCAAAAGGAAATTCTGCAAGTCTTACATTTGCTAATTCAAGAAAAAGAAATTGTGAAAATTGTTGAAAATATGTATTTTGATTACAGCTATATAGAGAGTCTAAAAGAAAAAATAACAAGCTTTCTAAAAAATAATCAAGAAATGGCCTACCCTGATTTCAAAGAAATATCAAACGGACTCACCAGAAAATACTCTATTCCTGTACTTGAATATTTTGATAAAGAGCGCATAACCATTAGAGTTGGAGATGTTCGCAAACTCCGATAGCTTGTGGGCGAATTTGCCTTGCAAATTCGCCATTAGAGCATTGACAAAATTATTTTTTATTGGAAATGATCAAATACAAACAAAATGAATTATGCAAAATTTTCATGTAATATATATTTTATAGGCTCTACACAGAAATAATGTGCAGATTGTGCTTTTTGGCCAAAGCAATAGATTTTTCTCTATCAAAAAACAAAGTATTGTAGGATTCAATAACTAAGGCAGAATATTTGTATTTAATTAAATTTTCAATGGTTTGTAAGCCTACACTGGGCAAATCCACCCTAACATCTTGCTTTGGTTTACTAATCTTTATGGCAATACAATTTTCTCCTCCAAGCTCTGCTCCCCTTTGAATAGTTGCGTCAGTTCCTTCAAGGCTTTCCACGGCCATAATAATCCCATTCCTAGCTATCACACATTGCCCTATGTCAAATTGACCTATTTTTCTTGTTATATCAAGACCATAATCCAGATCCTCTTGGAGTTCATCATTAATATTTCTAGTGGTTAAATTGCCTTTTGGTGCTCTCAAACTCGGTAAAAGATCAGCTGCCGAAAGAGGATTAAAACCATCTTTTTCAAGCTCTGATAAAATGGTGCGCAATAGTACATCATCACCCTTAGCCCTTAAGGAAAAAAGTAATTTTGCCGCTCTCCAGTCTGGACGAATATTCAAAGCTTTTGGTTTATTGATTGAACCTGCAAAGCAAAGGTTTTTCACCTTATTATCTTTAAAAAATTCTATTAATTTAGTTAGTTGCCCAAGGTGTAATTTTATAAATTTATCACAATAATTAACTAAATCATCATCTGTATTTTCATAAAAACCACAAATAAAAACCTGATGCCCTGTGCTTTTTGCTTCTTTGGCAATAAGCTCGGGAAATTGTCCTCCACCGGCAATAATTCCTAAGGATTTTATACTTTCAATTTGACTTTGACTCACATTTTTACCTATTTATTTTTATATTTCAAATAATTATAATTATATATGTTAAATAAAAATATTTATTTTGTAAAGAATATTATTTGATCATCAGAAATTTCAACTCTTAACCTATTGGTAAATTTCATTAAAAAATTATTTTTATTTTGCATAATTGCTAAATCTAACCTTTGTAAACTATTGTAATTAGAAAAACTATTATATTTTTTTGCAATAATATGGGCATATATTCTAAAGCGCAAAGCCTTATGAATGTTTTGCAATGCCTTTACCGGGAAGTTTATTTTTTTTCCAACAATAGAAGCTTCTTGACAATTTAAATTGATAAAATTTTGAATTTGCAAATCAAAAAAATCATTTTCTACTTCAATACTTTGATGTAAATGCTGAACCGCATCAATAAAATTTGGGTTTTCTTGTAAAAAAAATGGGATAAACTTATTGCGCACCTTATTGCGTAAAAACTGATTGTCATTATTTGAACTATCAAAGGCATACGGCAAGGCTAGTTCTTTTACAAACATCTGTAATTCTTCTTTTTTAATTTCTAATAAAGGCCTTATAATCTTTCTGTCACTACAAATTTCTTGCATACCACCCAAGGAAGAAATTGACGTTCGACGCAAAAGACGCATTAATACATCTTCTTCTAAATCTTCAGCATGGTGGGCTTTGCAAATATAGTGATAATTATATTTTTGCCTCATTTCTGCAAAAAATTTATATCGTAGTATTCTACCGGCTTCTTCTAAACCTAATTTATGGCTATTGGCATACTCGGGCACATTTTCTTCATGAGAATAAAAATCTATTTGGAATTTTTGACAAAGTTCTTGAACTAAGATTTTTTCATTTTCACTTTCAAGTCTTATTTTATGGTTAAAATGTGCAACTATAAAATCTAAGTTATATTTTTTTTTCAAAGCTGTAAAAATGCCAAACATGGCCACAGAATCCACTCCTCCGGAAATGGCAAGCACAAATTTATATTGACTTAAATCTAAGGAACAACCATTATTTTTTAATATTTCTTCAAGTTTTGATTTGACTTTTAAACACAGTAAAGCATTACTTCTTGAAAGGGTGGCAAGGTGCAATAATAGTCCATTATTATATGTGAATAAATCTTTCATTATGATTAACTATAAAACTTTTTCCATTCTTCCAAAAATAATAAGGTCGTTTCAATTTCTGTCAGCTCTGAGTTTTTTTGTTTTATTATTGATAAAACCATTTCAAAAGAAGCATCAAGAGGCAGTTCCAATTTAGTCAATAAGTCCTCAATCTCCTTTTTGATACTAGGACTTAAGTTCTCTGGCAATGAGATGCTTTTATTTTCTTTCTCACAAAAACCAGAAGTATTTTCAATCTGTTCCAATAAAGTTGTCATTCTGTGCACATAAGTATGTTCAGATAATACTCTTTGCCTTGCATTTTCTGCTATTTGTGCCCTCTTTTCAGGATGTTTCAAATAAAATGCTATGCCTTCATGTAGGCTTTCCATACTGTTAAATGTTGCCAGCTCAGTTTGTTCAGTTATATTGCTTAAATCATTGGCGATAAAGTGCTTAGCAAGAAGTTTTCTCTCATCAAGGAGTTGAAAAGCCTGCATACTTGCCAACTCAAAAGTTCTGGGGTTGACAAAATCACCATAAGAAATCAACTCCTTGGAATTTAGACTTGAATGTAAATTTAAATTAATTTTTGTGGTATTATAGATTTTAATACTTTCCTCAGGGCTAATTCTTTTGCCACTATTTTGTAAATATTTTTTAAGTAAAAGATCATTATCCCAATCTGAGCCCCAAATTTTAAAATTATATTTAATCAATGAACGAAAAGCAATACGCCTATTGGGATAACCTGCCCCCATAAAGGCTAAATCAGCACCATAGTAGTTTTGTTCCTCACCACTTAACTCTACTTTTTTATGAAAACTAGGACTGGCAGCCATGGGTAAATAATAAGCATTTTTCACACCAATTTCACCTAGCTTTGTTAAGAACTCTTCTTGCTGAATAACAAAAAAATAGTCATAAAATGGTGCAAGGCTCTGCCAATATTGAAAAACTTTATAATCTTCCATAAACCACATGGCAGTTTTAACTTTGTCTTGCTGAAATTTTCTCAAGATATTGCGATTTAAAGGAGCCTGTGCCATGGCCAAAACCAAATCAGGTTCAAAGCTTTCAGCCAAAGCATAAATTGCTTGAGAAATAAGCTGCACAAAACTTTGTTCAAGAGAATTAAGCCTTGCTTGAGATATTTTTAATCTGCTTAGGGTCTTATAAGCCTCTAAAAATGGAGGAGCATCAAAAATTTCTACTTGATGCCCAAGCTCTTTTAAAGCATCTGAACAATAATAGGTGATTGGAAGTGAACCACCATAAAGAGGTGGAATTAATAGCACTTTAATTTTTTTATTCATTTTATTATCCATTTTATGCCACTAAGTTAAGGTAAAATTTTCGGAAAAATCCAATCATTATCTTGATAAAAATCCATTTCAACAATTTCTTGTTTTAAATCTAAGCCCTTAACAGCAATACAATAATTTTGTAATATTTTACGCATATTTTCACGCTTATTATTTGTTAGATCACTAGAACTTAACCAATTTAATCCAAAATAATAATTTTGATCACTTTGTTCTTCAGTAAAACTTGATTGATATAGCTCTAAATCATTCAAGGGATATTTTTCTAAACTTGATTTTATATATTTATCATTTACTAAACGTATTAAAAATGCCTGACTAAAAAATGGTTGATGGCAAGGCAATTCATCAAAATTATTATTTTTTTCATAAATACATTTTTGATGTTCATTACAGGGCGAGCAACTGCATTGAGCCTGCCAAACCTTATGCCCAAGTCCATAAGGCCCTGTTTCAAAACAGCTTGCAGAGGCAAGATAATAAGCCTCTACAGGAACACCAAAATGCGCTGCTAAATGGGCAATTCCTGTGTCGGGTGTTAATAGTAAATTAAGGTTTTTTACATATTCAGACAAAGATAATATGTTTGTCTTTGCTGTTAGATCTTGTATATTACTATATTTTGCAGGTAAATAACTGATTATTTCCTTAGCAAGTTTTTGCTCATTTTTTGTTCCAAATAAAAATAATGGCTGTTCCTTTCCATATTCTTGTAAAATCTTTTCATAATGAACTTGAATGATTTTAGCATAATATTTGGGACTTAATGACCTTCTAAGATTTTGCCCTGCCACAACAACACCAAGACCAAAACCTTGAGGTTTGGCAATGGGATTTACCCTGTGGGCAGAAATGGGATTTGAAGCAAAATAAGCCCAAAAATCCATCAAGTTTAATGGAGTATTTTTTCTGTCCCTCATCCAGCGAAAGGCCAATTTTACCCAATGTGATTGCCTATCAAAGGTGCCACACCTAAAGTAGCCTTGTAATACATTTTCCGCAAATAAACTATTGATTTTTTGTGCAAATGAAGAAAAATTTAACGGAAAAACTTTGTCAAAATTTAACTCTTTTAAGGCTTTAAAAAGCTCAAAATTATGTTCCAACATAGAATTTACATCGGTATTGTGAATATGAATACCATAAATTTTGGCCTGAGGATAAATTATTTTTGCTAATTCCAAAAGCTTACTGTCAACTAAAAGATAAACCTCCGCTTCTTCAAGCAAAGAAAGCATTAACCTTTTTGTTTGAATAATGTCTCCAAAACGTGCCAGTTGAATAACTAAATATTTTTCCATGTGTTTTAATACAATAAATTATCAAGTTCTGCAAGAAAAATAAAGGCCTTGGCACAAACATAAAAAATAAAGGCTTTTGAGAGGGCGAAAACCAAGCCTTTGAAAAGGCTAGTTTTTCCCCCTCTCAAACTCTCCCCCTTTCCTTGCTAAACTTTTAAAATAATGTATTTTTATTATAGCATAATTAGTCGATGCTGAAAAATGTGATAACATATTGTTAATAAAAGTAAAGTTAGCAAA
>CAYJHF010000149.1:0-1736 GCA_964369905.1 uncultured Mailhella sp.
AGTTATTATTATTTTCAGCACCGACTAATTTAGTCGATGCTGAAAAATACAAAAAAAGAATTTTCAGCGTGAACTAATTTATTTCACAGAGGGTTCAAGGTTAATTTATTTATATTTCAGCATTGATTAATTTAACTCATGGGCTTAAAAGGTGAAATTTTGCGTAAAGTTTCCATTATTTTTGGAGTAACTTCTAGCACCTTGTTAATTTCTGCTTCTGTTGTATAACGGGATAGACTAAACCTTATAGAACCATGGGCAAAGGTATAAGGTATACCCATAGCTCTAAGTACATGAGAAGGCTCAAGGCTTCCGGAAGTACAAGCAGAACCTGAGCTTGCACAAATGCCAAACTGATCTAACATCAATAAAATAGCTTCACCTTCAATAGCTTCAAAGGAAATGCTACAAGTGTTTGGTAGGCGGTGTGCAACATCGCCATTAATCTTACTGTTTGGAATATTAGCAATTAAACCTTGTTCCAATTTATCCCTAAGGGTGGCAAGTTTTATTCTTTCTTCTGGCAAATCGCTGGCAGCCAATTCACAAGCTTTTCCAAGACCAATTATATAGGGTGTATTTTCTGTTCCTGCTCTACGTCCTTTTTCTTGATGCCCTCCGCGTAAAAATGGTCTAAATCTAGTTCCACGTCTTATATAAAGCACGCCAATACCTTTGGGAGCATGAATTTTATGCCCTGACATGGCCATAAAATCAAAAGGAAGTTCTTTTAAATCGATTAGTTCTTTGCCAACTGCTTGAACAGCATCAACGTGTAAAAGAACACCATGAGATTTAACTATTTCCGCAATTTCCTTAATATGAAGAACTGTTCCCGTTTCATTGTTGGCAAACATCACAGAAACAAGGCCTGTATCCGGCCTAATGGCCATTTTTAACTCTTCTAAATCAATGTGCCCCTTAGAATCAACAGATAAGTAAGTAACATCATAACCTTTTTTTTCTAAATAATCACCCATGGCAAGCATGGCTGAATGTTCAACTTTAGTGGTTATAAAATGTTTTTTATTGGGCTGAGTTTCAAAGGCTGAAAGCACAGCTGCATTATCACTTTCTGTGCCACAAGAAGTAAACACAATTTCATCAGCACTGGCACCGATTAAATTGGCAATTTGTTCACGAGCATTTGTAATATGTTTCCCAACCTGTCCACCAAATCTGTGCATACTTGAAGCATTACCATAAAGGTCGGTAAAAAATGGCATCATGGCTTCCAAGACTTCAGGGGCAATCTTAGTAGTTGCGTTATTGTCAAGATAAATTGTAGACATTTAGGCCTCCACCACAAATATTTCTGAGTCAACTTGCTCTTTTAAGCTAGCCTCGACCACATTTTTTAAGGTTAAAGTGCTGGCCCTACAAGAAGCACAAGCCCCTCTAAGTGCCACGACAACTTTATTACCAACCACATCAACAAGCTCTATATCACCACCGTCTTGCTTGAGTTTTGGTCTTATATCTTCTTCAATTATTTGCATAATTTTTTGCATTTTTTGAATATTGCTCAATTGTTTTTTGGCCACAGGCTTAAGCTCAGTTAAAGCTTTGCCATTATTAAGCTCTGCCTCAACAACCTCATGTATACTGTCAAGACAAGCTCCGCAAGCACCACCGGCCTTGGTAAAGTGAGTAACTTCTTCAACTGTTTTTAGATTATTTTCTCTAATGGCTTTTTGAATTTGTTTGTCGGTTACTCCAAAACATATGCAGATCAG
>CAYJHF010000149.1:1746-5284 GCA_964369905.1 uncultured Mailhella sp.
TCCTTTATAATTTCTGATGGCAGCTTCCAAGGCTTCTTCGCCCATAACAGAACAGTGCATTTTTTCCTTAGGTAAGCCACCTAAAAATTTAGCAATATCTTTATTTGTTATTTTAGAAGCTTCTTCTATGTTCATGCCTTTAATAATTTCTGTTAAAGCCGAACTTGAGGCAATGGCGCTTGCACAACCAAAGGTTTGGAAACTGGCTTTTTCAATAATGCCATCTTGGTTAACTTTAAGATAAAGTTTTAAAGCATCTCCACAGGCCAAACTTCCAACCTCTCCAATAGCGTTGGCATCAGACATTTCTCCTGCATTTCTTGGGTTTAAAAAGTGATCTTGTACTATATCTGTATATTCCCACATAATTTTTCTCCTGCTACTTCTTTATAAAATCTAAGAATAGGTTAATCATTAATTTGCTTATGTAAAGATTTTTTAATTATTTTTTATAACAACTTAGAATATTAGTATTTAAATTAATTTTTATTTTCTGAATTTGTTAATTCATCCATATAAGTATGATTTGTTTCAAGATTGTCAAAGGCAGTATATTTATCAATAAAGGCCATTTCTATGGTTCCTGTTGGGCCATTTCTGTGTTTACCAATAATTATTTCTGCCCGATGATTTTTATCCATATTATTCTTTTTATTGATATAATAATCATCTCTATGAATAAACATTATTATATCAGCATCTTGTTCAATAGAACCTGATTCACGCAAATCTGACAAAATGGGGCGTTTATCTGCCCGCTCTTCTGATTTACGATTTAGCTGGGATAAAGCTAAAACCGGAATTCTAAGCTCCTTGGCCAAGGCTTTAAGGTTTCTTGAAATATCTGAAATTTCTAGCTCCCTAGAGTCATTTCTACTAGAGTGCATAAGCTGTAAATAATCCACAACAACAAAATCCAATCCATGAGAGGCTTGAATACGTCGACATCTTGCTCTTAGCTCTAAAGGAGAAAGTGAAGATGAATCATCAATAAATAATTTACTGCTTCTAAGGGAGCTTGCTGCATCAGTGAGTTTTTCAAAATCCTCGTGATCTAAAGTTCCTTTCCTCACTTTGCCAAGCTCAATGTGCCCAAGGGAGCACAAAAGGCGTTCCATTAAAGACTCTTTACTCATTTCAAGGGAAAAAACCAAAACTGTTGCATCATTTTTTATGGCCGCTCGGGCTGCTAAGTTTAAGGCAAAAGCAGTCTTGCCCATGGAAGGGCGGGCAGCTAAAATTATTAAATCAGCCGGTTGTAAACCACCAGTCATGCGATCAAGTTCAATATATTCTGTGGCAAGTCCTGTGGTTCTTCCTTTATTGCGGTAACGCTCAGTTAATGCTGTAAATACATTATCTAAAATATCACCACTTTCTAAATATGTTTTCGAGCTATTTTTATCAGTAATATTAAAGATGGCCTTTTCTGCCTCATCTAAAATTGTAGGAACTTCAATTGCTTCACCAAAGCAAGAACTTATAATATTGGCAGATGAATCAATCAATGCCCTCAGTGTGGATTTTTCTTTTACAATCTTAGCATAATAGGGAGCATTTGCTCCACTAACTACTGCCTCTGTCAACATGGCCAATCTTTCTGCTCCGCCACTTTCTTCAAGCTTTTTTTGCCCTTGCAAATAGTCGGCCACTGTGATTATGTCAGGTTTGACATTTCTACTATATAAAAATATAAATGCTTGAAATATAAATTTATTGGCAGGAATATAAAAATCATCATCTGTTAAGATGTCAGTTATTTCATTTAAAATTTCCGGGCGCAATAAAACACCGCTGAGTACAGCTTCTTCCGCCACAGGATTGTGTGGAGGAACTTGTTTAAATAAAGCTTCTTGAGTTTTGGAAAAGTCAACTTCATTTTTTTTGCGTGTACGTGTTTTTCTAGTTCCGCCACTTGGCTTAGGATTTTCTAAAAAATTTTCAAAATCAGACATTTATAACCTCAATTTACATTTCAACTCAAAGTTGCTTAGAGCATAAAACAAAATCTCTACCAAGTTTATAGGGCAGAATTTTACAAAGAATTTACAGAATAAATTAGAGCATAAATCAAGAAAAGAAAAAATAATTTACTATTAATTAGTCAATTTATTAGCTTTTTAGTTCTGTATAAAAGAATTCTTAGTTTTTGCAATAGTTTTAGCTTTAATTATAAACTTTGCCATAAAAAAATTATGCAAAGCTATCAAATAAGAAAAAACATTGTACGCAGAAAGAGAGTATTTTTCAATTGAAATTTTATAAATTTATTATTAATAATTTACTAAATATTTTATGATAGTTATAAAAAAATCACTATATTTTATACTTGCCATTTTCTTATATTCATGTTCTTATTACAACCATGTTTTTCTAATCTCTCAAGGACATGCAAAAATGACTGAAAGCCTTTGTTGCGTTAAAATAAATTTAAAAGCCCTAGAAGAAAATTATAACTTTTTATTAAAGCAAAATAAAAACCTTCTACCTGTCATAAAAAATGATGCTTATGGGCATGGAATTCTTGAAATTGGCTTACACTTGCAAAAACTTGGTGCAAATAGCTTAGCCGTTGGAACTGTTAATGAAGGCATTATGCTCAGAAGCTCAAATTTTGATGGGCAAATTCTTACACTACTAGGCTACACAAGAGATAAAGAATATGAATTGGCCAAGCGACATAATTTAACTACAGTAGTACACGATAATAAAAGTTTAGAAGCTAGCTTAGAATACAAACTTAACATGGCAATTAAGGTTGACACAGGAATGGGCAGACTTGGCTTTAGGGCTGAACATTTTAATAAAATTATAAAAAAAATAAAGCAAAATAATGTCTTACCTACCTTACTGATTTCACATTTTTCATCTTCCGACTGTCCTAATAATGACGATTATACCCTTGAGCAAGCAAAACTTATGGAGGAGGCTGAAAATATATTTAAAAACTCATTCCCAAGTATCTTAACTAGCTTTGGGAACTCAGCAACAATTTTAGCTTTCCCAAACCTTTCAGGTGATTTACCAAGGCCGGGTATAGTGCTTTATGGGGGTAATCCATTTTATAATAATCCACGCCACAAATTGGCCGAGGGGCTACAGGCTGTTATGACTGTTACAGCACCAATTTTATCTGTCCATCAAATTGCTAAGGGAGAATGTCTAAGCTATGGCAGAAGTTTTGTGGCTAAACGAAACAGTGTAGTTGCTTGGGTTGCAATCGGTTATGCTGATGGCTACAGGCGTGCTGCTATGAGTAATGATAAAGATGGAAAAGGCGGAATACAAGTTACAATACATGAAAGAAGATGCCCGGTAATAGGGCATATTAATATGCAAATGACGGCAGTTGATATTACAGATTTAATAAAAGAGCAAAATGTCTGCGTTGGTGATGTAGCCTATATTCTAAATGGTTGTAACAATGGAATATTAATTGATGAACTTGCTATGTGGTGGAATACCATACCCCATGAAGTTACAACAACACTTGGCAAAAATCTTTATTGCCATAGGTATTAATTTCAATATAAGATGA
>CAYJHF010000150.1:0-5271 GCA_964369905.1 uncultured Mailhella sp.
GTAGAAAACTATCTTGACTTAAATAAGTCTGAACCATCGCGCTCAGAGCAGATTTTACAATATTCAAATGTAAACGACCCCCTCAATAGTTTATTTGGTGAACCAATTCAGGCTATAAAGAAAAAAAGATTACTAGAAATATGGGGTAAACTTGAAAGTGTAGCTCATCATCAGGGGGCAGCGGTAATGCAAAATGAATTTGAAGACATTTTGGAGGATGTTAATCAAATTATTTTAGCCATCCTTGCTCCGACAATTGCTTCAAATCAAAAAGAAATTCAAGAAATTCTCGCAAAAGAACATATCTCAGATGAAGACAAAACTGTGATGTATGAGCTTATTTTGCGCAAAGGTGCTAACTTAGCTTTTTTACTGGAAAATACAACAAATCCACTATGGTTTGATTTTTTGCTAGACAAAGGCATCATTAAGCAACCACTTGCTGAGGAGGCAACATGGAAGATAGTAATTTTCTTGGATAAAATTGCTGATAAAACACCTCAAAAAGTAACTGATTATGTAAATACTATACAAAATTGCTCAAATGCGAGCACCTTGTTTCATATTGCAAATTTAGTAAATAAAGTCGAAGAATTACCGTTATCATTTGAATATATAAAGCATATGCAAAATTTTATAAAACATGATTCAGGATTTGTAGCGACACATGAAATACTTACTCCACTAGTTCATAAATGGGGTAATGATGCAAGTGGAGCCAAAAAATTAATTGCAATTTTGAATTATGCCATAAGATTTCATGAAAAAATCGGAAAATTTTCAGAGCCCAAACCGTATGTTGAAAGATGGGACTATGAACAAATAGTCTTCAATGTGCTAAAACCTTTTTCAGATAAACATCCTTTTTTGGTGGCAACCAATTTATTATATAGAGCATGCGAAATGATAGAGTTGCACCAGTATGAAGATAAAAATAATTTACCTAAAGAAGATTTTTCTGAATTTTGGTGTAAAGATTTAAAAACTATAGAAGATAGGCATGAAAAGTCAGAAAAATTTCTACTTATCCATGCTCTCGTGTATGCTTGTGAGCAAGTATATATTTTACAAAAAGAAAAAATAGTAGAATTAGATAAACAAATAAGGGGATTTCCGTGGAAAATATTTTATCGTCTACGTTTTCACTTGTATGCTAAGTTTCCAAGCATCACTACCTTACCTTGGATTTCTGCGTATTTGCTAGAATATCCGTATGACATTAAAAGCTACTATTTTGAAATTTATAAGTGCATTAAAAGTAGTTGTGAGTACTTCAAAGAAGGCTTATTGACCCAAAGCCAGCTTGATTCAATTGTAAAAAAAATATTACTTGGCCCCCCTGAAAAAAGTTATCAAGACCAACACGGTAATCTTTTTTCAAACGATGATTGTGCTAGGATTAAAGAAGTGTTTCATTTCAAGCAACTGCTCCCTTTTTACACAATACTCCCACAAGATGTTTATGATTATCATAACGCATTGAAAGAAAAATATGATTTTTCCTTTGAGGATAAAGACTATCGTAGAGTCTCATATGGCAGTGGAGGAGTTATCCTTCAACGCAGTCCTAAAAATTTGGACGAGTTATCAATTATGCCTGATGATGAAATTTTATCCTTTCTTAACGAATGGGATAGTCAAGTTAGTTGGCATGAATCAAGAAAATTGTCTGATGATGGCTCTTTGTTTGAAGTAAATTATAGGGGGTTAGGTGAAGAGCTTAAAAAATTATTTTTGAATGAAATATTTATAGACAAGGTTAGGCTGTCTTGGTGGGAAAATAAATATGTATCGATTCAACGCGAAGAATATTTAAGAGCCATATTGGAGGCTTTTAAATATCAAGCTCAAAAAGGCGATTTTTCTTCAATTTGCAATGGGTTAACTTTATGTGCTTGTGTTTTTAAGCGTAAGTATGAGGATGAACAAGGTATTCAACAGGCATTAGATGAGCAAAGTTTGAGAAACTTGGATTATCTTAGATCCGATGCTGTGGAATATGTAAAAATCCTTGTTTCGACAAAAAATAAAGCATTACATGCTGTAAAAGATAAGATATATAATTTATTTGATTTAGTTTATGAACAATATGATAACAGTCTTGACCGTGTAAAATTTACTTTTGATAGTCAACATGATTATTTTTTAGAAGGAGTGTACAATGCCAGAAGCGAATTTATCAACACGGTTATTCAATTGGCAATATGGGCTAAAGACGAAGGAGACTCTGATTTTTCGCCAAAAGTATTATCCGTCCTAGATAAAAGACTTACAGCACATACAAAATACCCTCTTACTCTTCCAGAATACGCTATCTTTGCTGTAAATCATGCAAAGATTAATATTTTGGATGAGGCGTTTGCAAAAAATATTAAGGGGATTATTTTTAATTTTGATGAGCATGAAGCTTGGTTTGCTGCATTTAGTTCACTTGTGCTATATAGTCAGCAGCATGAATTTTATTACAAAACATTTCCAGAGCATTTTTCTCATGCGATAGAAAAATTGCCCGAATGCTTAAATATTGAACACGGCAACTACAGTAAGTATGTTAAAATGTTAGGCTTACATCTTTTTTATTACTACCTTTGCGGTTATTACTCCATGGATGCTGATGATAGTTTACTCTTTAAATATTATAATGCACTTTCTGAGTACTCAGAGAATAAGGCAAGCATATTTGGAAGAATTGGAAGTAATATAAAACAGTCAAGTGCTGACTTTCCATCAGAATTTATTGAGCCAAGTATGAAATTCTGTGAATGGAGAATAAAAAATAATGACATTAAAGAGTTGCAAAAAATTTCTCGGTGGATTGAGGCTGATTGCTTTAGCACGAGGTGGAGGCTAGAACAGTTTAAGATTGTGCTTAAACATGATTATGAGATTGCAAAACATCCATATAACGTAATAGGTATTTTATGCTCGTTGTACGATGAAGAAAAACTGCTTACTTTAGAATGTCTAGAAATCATAGTGAATAATGCACCTGACGGATGTTATTTTGATTCCAGAAAAATTAAGCCTCTGCTGAAAGATGCCCTTTCCTTAGAAGATTCAGAAATTTTAAAGAAAGGATTTGAGGTGCAAAATGCATTTTTAAACCGGGGCTACCAATATTTAGAGCTAGATTTATCTTCAAACCAGTAAATTAATAAATTGATGGGGTAAAAATGCAATTAAATCAAATTTCTACTTTTGGAACATGGCTCAAGGAAATTTGCCAAAGCAAGCATACCTTTCAAATTCCAGAGTATCAGAGAACTTATTCATGGACAAAAGAAAATGCTAACATATTATTAGATGATTTGTTAAACAATGATGAATACTTTTTGGGATTACTTTTGTTGGAAATAGAAGGGCGTGTACACTTTCTTATAGATGGTCAACAACGTTTTACAACAATTTTTATACTTCTTACAGCTATTTTAAAGAGTGAAAATTATAATTTAAATAATCATAAGACTTTAAATATTATTAAAAACTTCATTTTTTATGACAAAGGTGTTCTTAGGTTGTCATTACAAATAGAACAAAATGCAGAATTTTTTAAAAAAATTGTAACAATGCCACTTTCAGAAATTAATGCTCAAGAAACAGAGTATTTTTCTCAAAATAGATTAAAAGAAGTTTTGCTTTTTTTCTGCGAAAGAATAAATTTATTGCCTAATATTCAAATTGATAAAATTTTAAAAACCCTTTTGAATAGCAAAATTCTACTTCATTGCGTTGAGAATACTGGTCAAGCAATGAAAATATTTGAATTATTAAATGATAGGGGGAAAGACCTTACTCAATTAGAGACCTTAAAAAGTTTTATAATGCACAAAGTTTATACTAATACTAGTGGTGATGAAAATGCAAAGCAAAGCCATCTTGCCACCGTAAAGCATGACTTTGTAAATATTTATAAAAATCTTAATAGTATATGTAACGTAACCAAAACTAATTTTCATGAGGATGATATTTTAAGGTATTATTATATTGCCTTTGAAGATTGGCATGATTCAAAAGACCACTATAAAGTTAAAGAGAATTTGAAAGGTGTAATTTATCAATTGAAAAGTGTAGACGAACTTAAGAATAAGACAAGAGATATTTGCAACTCATTTTTTCTAATGTATCAAATTTTAGAAAAAGCTACGAGTGATAAGTTTCCTTGGTTGAAAAATCTTTACATTCTAAACAGAATGGCAACTTTTTATCCTTTACTTATATCTATTGAGGCAAAATTCCCGCATCTGATTGAGGTTGTGGCAAACTATCTTGAGCTATTCACCTACCGCGCCTTCGGTATTATGAATAAAAGAACAAATACTGCATTAAATCAATTTTATAGATTAGCTCAAAAAATTAATTTAATAAGCTCTGAACATTTTTCCGATACAGAAATTATTACAGAGATTAAAAATATTATCAACCAAACCGCAGGGAAGACTAAGGAACATGATTTTGAAAACAACTTAAAATCTCCTTATTTTTATCATGAACAACAAGGTATTGATGGGCGATATATCCTTATAAAATATGAAAACTTCCTTCAGGATGAATATAATAAACTAGAAGCTTGTCCAATTACAAAACTGTCTGAAATTAGTAATTTTGAAAGCAGGACTAAAAATTCTCTTTCAGTTGAACATATAGTTGCACAACAGTTGGCTAAGGAAGATCATGAATATATACGTGAAATTACGTTGGGAATTAATGTGAAAACTGCTGATGTCACAAAATATTGGAATCGTGAAGAAGGGCTAAGATACAAACCAGATTGTTTTGAAGAAAATTTTCTTCACTGCCTTGGAAACTTGGTTATTTCAAGAATTGGGGCAAATGCGAGCAAAGGAGATGAAAAGCCAGACAAAAAATTTTGGGGTGGTTTTAAGTCGCAAGAAGAAATTGCTGATTTAATAAGAGCTAACCAAAGAAAACGAGGGAAAAATATTTGGAGAAGAGATACTCCTTTTAATGTTGATGATATCTTAATTAGGCAAGAGCGAATAATAAAATTCGCCAGAGAGTATTGGTCATTTACTTACATAGACCCTGACGCAGAACGGAATATTGAAGAAAGAAAACCTTTAATTTAAGCTTGTTAAATGTAGTTGTCGTATTTTAATGGTTGTATCAAGATAGGGGGTATTTTTCTTGCAAAAAAATGCTACTTAAAGTAAGTGACGTATCATACCCAAGAAAATTGTGGTTGTTTTTTCTTGTTCGCACAATCCGTAAGGTATGAATTTATAAGCGTTTGATAAGGAATGTTCACTTCTT